>JAFGUQ010000240.1 GCA_016938455.1 Clostridia bacterium | reverse complement strand
TATGGGTCTGTTTACAGTGACCATGTATTCCTTCTCATGGTTGTTTCCGGCTCTTAAGATTTTATTGACAATATCTCCGTCATTAGTCAGAAAAATAAGACCTTCTGACATTTTATCAAGTCTTCCGATTGGAAAAATTCTTTCATGGTAGTGAATAAATTCTATGATATTTGTTTTATCTTTTAAATCTGTAGTACAGGTGATTCCCGGAGGTTTATGAAAAGCCAAATAAACCCTTTTTCTCTTTTTGAGAAGAGGCCTCTGATTAATTAGAATCTTATCATCGTCACATACCTTAGTACCCATTTCAGCTCTCTGACCATTGACAGTCACCACTCCAGAAGCAACTAATCGGTCAGCTTCTCTTCTTGAGCATAAACCTGTTTCGCTGATATATTTATTTATTCTTGTTAGTTCTTTCATTACTACCTTCTTGATATTGCTTCATTAGAATTATATCATGCTAAATTGATAAAAGACTACAGTAATAAAACGTCAAAAGTAAAATAAGAATCGAAAAGTTTACCAGAGAGAACACGATAATATATTTTTTTATATCAGAGTTTGCAGTTTTAATGTAAAACTTAAAGGAAATCAAGCTTGCCAGAGAAGCAATTAAAGTACCGAGACCTCCTATATTCACACCGATAAGTAATAAGTCTGAATTGCCTGTGAACTTTGACAGCATGACAGCTCCAGGGACATTACTGATTACCTGACTAGTTATGATTGATGAGAAAAGCACATTTTTGTTGATCAATTGTGTCAGCAGAGTTCTGATAAATGAAATCTCATTCAGGTTACCGACAAAAATAAAGAAGCACATGAAAGTCAGTAATAACCCATAATCGACTTTTTTTAAAACAGATCTGTTAAAAATCAGTATAATAATCAGAACGGATAGCAGGCATATATAATAGTTGATCACACCAAAAACCGTTAAAACACACATCATGAAGAGTAATGAAAAGAGTATAACATTTTTCTTCTCGATTTCTTTAAGTTCACCTTTAAATACCACATTAATAGCATCGTCTTTAATGAATAACGTCAACATCACCATTATCAGAAGGCTAAGTACAACATATGGAAGAACAACTCTGAAAAACGACATGTAACTCATCTGATAAAAAGAGTAAAGATACAGATTCTGCGGATTTCCAAAAGGTGTTGCCATACTTCCAAGATTGGCAGCTGCAGTTTCGAGGACTATTACATAAATCAGCGTTTTCTTATTGAGGACCTGAAATATGGTAATGGTTAGCGGAACAATCATGATCAGAGAAACATCATTGGTGACAAACATGGAGATGAAAAAGCAGATCATTATCAGGATGAGAGAAAGAAGCCTTACCGAACCTGCTTTATTTATCAGATAATATGAGATATGCGTGAATATCCCGGTATCCCATAACCCTGCCACTACTGCCATAAGGCTGAAAAGAAGTATGATTACCTTCACATCTATAAATCTGATATGTGATAAAGAAAAAGGAATTAAAAAAGAAGACAGCAATGCCATTGTGAATGCTATGATTAATACCTTGTCATGCAAGAGAAAATCTAAAACCTTTTTTATGATTTTCTTTCCTCTATAAACATCTGCTGTCTATCCCTTTCTGATAATCTTGATAGTTCTAATTTCATAAGGTTCAAATGTCAATTGAAACATTTCGCAGTCTTTTTCAATCACACCTGAAATGTCTTCCATTAGATTGACATCAAATACAGTTTCAGCTTGATTAGCCAATCGGACATCAGTTATAGTCATGGCTCCTGAAGACTCATACATTCTGACAACCATACCAGTTCTGTCCTCGGCTGTTTTCACAGTTTCAATGACAATATTCTGATGAGCCACTCTAATCAGGGAGTGACTGATGTTTTCAGCCTCAAGGCCTGTTGAATATTTGTGAACCGGAATATTCAGATCATATCCTTCATAAACCGTATTACCGGTCACATAATCTCCTGCATGAGGATAATATGAATAGGTAAATGTGTGAATCCCCTGTTCAGGTTTCTTGTCTGCTTTCTCGGGACTTCTGAGTAAAGCCAGATTAAAAGTGTCATTTGATACAGAATAACCGTATTTACTATCATTAAGCAGTGAAACACCATAGTCCCTTTGTGAAAGATCTGCCCATTTATGAGCACACACTTCAAATTTTGCCATATCCCAGGAAGTGTTCTTATGGGTCGGTCTTTTAATGTTTCCGAACTGAATTTCACATGTGACATTATCTGAGCTGACTGCTACCGGAAAATAAGTTCTCATCATGATGTTATGATCGTTCCAGTTAAGTTGTGTATGAAAATCAACTCTTCTGCTAAGACTCATCAGAACAATTTTCTGGCTGATTATTGATTTCCCATATTCAAATTCAAGATGACACACTGCCATAGGTCCTTCAGTAGTACATTCTAATTTGACCAGCTTATTTTCTCCCACTGTTCTTAATTCATAATCATAAGGAAAGTCCCATGCATCACCATCATCAAGATAAAATCCGAACTGGTTTGCAGCGAATCCTTCTTTAACTGTCTCTCTGCTATTTTCTTTATCATAGATTGACTTGATAGTTCCGTTGCTGTTAAAAACGACTTTTAAAAGTTCATTTTCAATAGAATCATCACAGGCTTTCACAAAGTGATTTCTGTCGGTTTCGTCAAATTTCTTAATGATATATCCCATTGGCGGTATTGTCACATATTTCCATTTCCCGTCATATTCAATCCATTTTTTTCTCTCCCATGAAAGCGAATTATATAGTTTGACATATTGATTATTCATAGATGGTTCATTTCTAAGTGATGCCGTCATTTCTTCAATTCTTTTTTGAAGCACTTCATACCTTTGATGACTTTCTTCATAGACTCTGGTAATGCTGGAACCAGGTAAAATATCATGGAATTGATATAGCAGTACTTCCTTCCAGATGAGATTGATCTCTGCAAGATAATCCGTTGATCCTGTTTCAGCACATGCCAGTTCCAGTTCTCTCAGCGCCACTTCAATTTTTCTGTTATAAAGCTTGCTTCTTCCCTGAGTCGTATAAGTTCCACGGTGATATTCAAGATATAGTTCCCCAGCCCATGTCTGATACTTCTCACCGTTTTTAACAATTCTATCAAAGAAATGCTGTGAGAATTCTTGTGTGACAGGAAGTAATCCTTGCAGCTGTTTCTCTCTCATTAAACGTTCAATGTGTTCTTCTCCTGGTCCTCCTCCACCGTCACCAATACCGAAAAGCAGCAGGGCTTCATCAGAAATCCCCTTATCAAGAAATGATTTTTCAATTGCTTTTACAGCCCTCGGAGCTCCTGAACTGTTATAGTTTCCCTCCGGAGGCATATGTGTCAGTACTTTTGATCCGTCAAGGCCTTCCCACCAGAAAGTATGATGTGGAAAAGCATTAAATTCACTCCAGGATAATTTGATGGTCATGAAGTAATCGACTCCTGATTTCTTCAATATCTGAGGAAGCGCTGCACTGTATCCGAATACATCGGGAAGCCATAATGTTTTTACATCAATTCCAAATTCTTCTCTATAAAATGTTTTCCCGTAGACAACCTGTCTGACTAATGATTCTCCACCAGTAATATTGGTATCTGACTCGACCCACATGGCTCCTTGAGCTTCCCAGCGTCCCTCAACAATGTTTTTCTTCACTCTGTCATAAAGGACAGGATAAGAATCCTTCATCCACTGGTAAAGCTGTGGTTGGCTGGCTCCGAAAACATAATCAGGGTATTTATCCAGATTCATCAATGCGGTGGCAAATGTTCTGGCACCTTTTCTGATTGACTCTCTGATCGGCCAACGCCAGGCAAGATCCAAATGGGCATGTCCTATAGCACTGATAGTAAGCGGTGAATCAACACACCTTCGATTAAGTTCAGGATACAGAATTTCTTTTGCTTTCAATGCTTCATCATCGGTAAAAAAACTAAAGATATTTGATGCGTGGTATAAAGCATACAATATACTGTAATAACGGGCACTGTCCGGAGATAACTGATTCATGAGTTCAAACAGCACCTCATAGTCATAATAAAGTTCTTTATACAATTCATTCATGACAGCGATATGGCATTCAATCAGAACTCCGTTATTCCGATAATTCCCAAAAAGATCATTGCAGGCTCCGTCAGCCCAGACATCAACCTTATCGTTTCTGATCATGTCATCTGTCAAATAGACCACTTTTTTTACAGGCTGTCCCAATGAAAAATCGTATTCAGATGATTTTGTTGTGATTCCCTGAACAGGGTTTCCATCCTTGTCTGCAACATACGCTTCACCATTGATATCGATGATAAGAACCGTTTTTTCATCTTTTACAGAAATAGGCATATCACCGGTGAAATGAAACCAGGCACAGTCAAACAAACTTCCCCAGGATTGTCCGATCTTCAGTGATTTCTTCTCTCCGCTGAATCGATGATCATAAGTGACAGGTTCATTTGTCACATAAGCTTCTGCTGTCAAATCTCCAGTTTTTATGTAGATATTATCTTCAATTTCCTTCATGACTTTCTTGATCTGCTTAATGCAGGCATTGATATTATATGGCATAAAAAACCCCTTTGTTATTATTAAACTCAGAGTATACCAAATCATGTTATTTGTAAATGTAAAAAACAGATATGTGATGATTTTTTAAGTGTATAACATAATGAAATAAGGTTCTACATCAGTCGTTCAGCAGAGCACCTTCTGTATAGACATTCGATGCATTCCATAACATATATTCGTTGATACCGTTATCTTTCAGAGCTTGAATCTGTGCTTTTATTTCTTCAATTCCATAAGTTATATGTCCTTTTACCCATGTAGCAGTAAAATCTTGAATCCATGGTCGTATTATCGCAGGTGTCATTGAAATTCTGTTTCTCAACAGAGCATCACTGCTCGATTCAAATATAGTAGTATAAGGATGTGCATCCGGTACATCCAACCCATAAATTCCAGGACCATAGTGACTTGGATACATCATTGGGCAGATATAGTCAACCACATCAGTCAATGCTTCCCAGTGTTGGCCAATACCAAGGTCAGTTTCTGAAGTTGCTGTCCAGGCAAATAAGTCAGCAGCTACATAAGCTTCCAATGGAGACAACTCTTTGTATGCGTATTTTAAAAATTCCTGAATCGCCTTTGTCTTGGACTCTGATAGACTATTTCTAAAATCCAGGAGAGGGTCAAGCGATGGTCCGTTATCAGGGAAACGTACATAATCAAATTGTATTTCATTAAATCCCAAAGCAATCGCTTCTTTTGCCACCAAGACATTATACTCCCATAAGTCCCTGTCATAAGGACTAGCCCAATATGACTTGTCCTTATAATACATTTCTCCTGATTCTTTATAGACTATAGCTTTATCAGGGTGCTCTAATGCATATTTAGGTGATTTAAAAGCGACAATTCTGGCAATCAGATATATGTTGTTATCTTTCAGCTTCTTTATGAATGCTTCTATGTTTCTGATGTACACAACCTCATTGGCTGATGGACAGTATGCAGCAGCTGCTTCAGAATGAAACAGCATACTTTCACTGTCATCTTTGACATTGATGATAAAAGTATTGATATCCGTTTCATTGGCAATTTGAATTAATTTATCCACCTTTTCAGGATTGCTTGCAGTACTCGCAGAGACATAAACTCCTCTGACTTCAATGGGAGGATTCGAGGTATAACTGCTATTCTTTGCAAAACCGCTGTAATCGACATCACTATAAACAACCCCCATCAGCTCTGTCTTGCTATTTACTAATGATGAAGGGCTTATATATCCAAAAGTTTCGCTGTTAATTTCTGTTGAAATCTGGTATGAGGTAATGACATTGTCATTATTGGTAATTTTAC
>JAFGUQ010000239.1 GCA_016938455.1 Clostridia bacterium | reverse complement strand
ATTTAACATAGTCGAAGAATTATTATACATATTTTCAAAACTTTCACTGCCATCGGCATATCTGAGATTTTCTAAAACAGCATTTCTCATTGAATCAAACTGATATACATCAGCTTTAAACTGATTTTTTCCAGTGACAATAGATAATGCTTTATAAGCATCTATTCTTCCGTGTCCATATAGATTATCAGCACCCTGTTCACCAAGATCAAGAGCAGATCTTTTTAAAATATCTTTAACTTCATCAACAGTAAGTTCAGGATTGGCAGAATATAAAAGTGTAATTACACCAGTTGTATTTGGAGCAGCCATTGAAGTTCCATCAACTCCGGCAAGTTTATCTCCATAATAAGATATGACTTTTACACCAGGAGCACATACATCTGGTTTAATATGTTCTTTTCCGTCAAAATTAACAGGTCCTATACTTGAAAAACCAGCTTTTATGTCAGAAGAATCTACAGCACCTACTGCAAATATTTCAGGAAAATCAGCTGGTGAACCACAGACTTTGCCAGAATTTCCAGCAGCAAAGCACAAAAATACGCCTGTTTTCTGAATATTTATAAGTGGCTGCCTTAATTCGGGAATACTTGTATCTGCACCTAGAGAAGCATTTATAACTCTTGCTCCATCTCTTGTATCAGGATTTCCGTCAGGATCTGCCATCCATTCAAGACCCTCAAGAATATCTTCAAAAGTTATATTTCCATCATCCTGAGCACATTTTGAAAACAGAATTTCTGATTCTGGTGCAACACCGATATTACCTTCAAAAGTACCAGCTTTCTGCCACCACATTCCCCATACAAGATCGTAAAGATCTCCAGAGACTTCTCCACCGGTTACAGTACCGGAAACATGAGTCCCGTGACCACTTTTATCAGTTACATCATCAATATCACCTGCAAAATTCTTTGCATCAATCACTTTTCCTTTAAACACAGGAAGTTCCTTATTAAGACCTGAATCTACAACTCCTGCGACAGTATCTGCACCTTTTATTCCAAAATCTTCCCATGCTCTGAGAACATTCATGCTTTTCAGTGCATACACAGAACCATTTGAATTATCAACACTTTCAAAAGAGTTTTCATCAAAGAATTTCATTTCAGGATTTACAAATATCCTGTCAACATCTTTTCTGAGACTGATTTCTCTGACTAATTCTCTGTCTGCATCTAAAACAACCGCATTTGCAGACCATAAAGAATTGATATTATTTTGTCTACCGGAATATTTTTGAATAAAATCCTTCTGAGATATCAAAGCTTTTTCTTTCAGATCTTTAAGGAAGTTATCTGAACTTAAAAAAGAAGGTTCTTTAAAAGTAACAAAAACTCTTTCCTTTTGGGAATCTCTTGACATAAAATCTTCCATGCCATAACCTAGTTCAGCTGAAAATGCAGTACTACAAAGCATTGCAGCTAATGATGATACAATAAGAAATTTTTTCATACTCTTTACTCCATAATTAAATTTTGTTTGATTT
>JAFGUQ010000238.1 GCA_016938455.1 Clostridia bacterium | reverse complement strand
TTCAACACCAATTGAGTTAAGATGCGCATGAAACAGTTTAAATAAAAGATAAGATTTTCCGCATCTTCTTATTCCGGTTATGATTTTTATCAGACCATTCCACTTTTTATGAATCAGCTGGTTCAAATACTTGTCTCTATTTATAACCATAATATTCTCCAAGGAATAATTTTTGCCGTATACGGCACTTTTTCCTTGATAACATCTTACCATACATGTTTACCAAGTACAACGTTTAAGAAGGATTTTGTGCCTAATACGGATATTCTTCTTCCTTCAGTCTTTGTTTTATGTAACGATTTAAGTCAATAAGTTTATTTAATGAGAGAATTATTGAACAGCTGTATCGTCTCCCTATAAAAATCCCCATCCTTTCAAGAGTCATTGCAAATACATACACCAACCGAAAATTTTTACATTCGTCTTTACATTCGCATTTTATTCGATTTGGAAATGTTAATATATCAGAAATGAATTTTGTAGAATGTATATTTTCAGGATAAATATTTACATTAATCGAGCAATGTTCCCAAGAAACATTGACCTCCCGATTTCCGGACTATTTGCCAGCCTCTTCCATTTTAGCTGATTGTCTAAAATTTTAGCATACCCCCCTTAAGGGTACCAATAGAATATCACAATAGATGTAATTACAACAACATCGAATTTTGTGATTATTTTCTTTTCTTAAGTTGCTTTACTGCACTCTGTCTCTGGTGAGGTTTTCCATACTTTAATTTATGTCTTAATCCATCTTTCCCTTTAAGCTTCAGGTATCGTTCCACTCTTTCTTCATCAAGTGCTCCTGATTCAATCGCGTGCAAAACAACACATCCGGGTTCATTGCTGTGTGAGCAATCACTGAACCTGCAGTTTTTTTCAAGTTCTGCAATATCACTGAACACAGTCTCAATATTACTGTTTGATGCACTGATTCCAATCGATCTGAGCCCTGGAGTGTCTATGATGCATCGATTATCTTTTAAGTTATATAGTTGTCGACTTGTAGTGGTATGGCGTCCACGGTCATCTTTTTTCCTGATTCCCTGAACTTTGATAATATAATTTTCAAGAAGAATATTTAACAGTGATGATTTACCAACGCCAGAACTGCCTATGAAAATAGCGGTTTCATCGTGATTCCAGAATTCATACAAAACCGTACAGTCAAACTCACTATCATAGACACTTGTATTGACAACATCTGCATCATGGAAATTTTTTTTAAGTAATTTCTGATACTCCATATAGTGTTCAGTCAAATCACATTTAGAGAGAGTAAAGCAGATTCTTGCCCCGCTTTCCCTGGCGATGATATAATATCGCTCCAGCCGACTGATATTGAAATCATTATTGACACTGGTTACAATGAAAATAACATCAACATTTGCTGCCAGCAACTGATTTCCAGAAAAATTAATTCTCTTGATGACATTAGTTCTTTTGACTATTTCAGTCGCATAAAGCTGGTTACCTATTTCTTTGCATTTTAAATAATCACCGACAAGAACTGTCTCTGTCAGTTTTGCATGGCATTCTATTTTGGCTGGCTCTTCTTTTTCTATCTGCACCATCCGATGACCGAATACTCCGGTACATCGATACACTTCATCCATTCATATTCTCCTTTATTTCGCTTCACTTTAATCATATATCATGAAAACAAAACAGTGAGAATAAACTTCTGCTATAGTCAAATAATCCCTGCTACATGATCTCTACTACTTCAATACCCAGTAAAGCCAATGCATTTTTAATGACAATAGAAAAAGCGTAAACCAGATTCAATCTTGCATTCATGACATTCTTATCTTCCACAATGACTCTGTTGGCGTTATAGAAACTGTTGAATGTCTGAGATATGTTGACTGCATATCTTGCGATGACTGACGGCTCATCTCTTTTAGCGGCCTCTAGTATCATTTCACCAAATTTACTCAGTTTTGACAGCAGGTCAATCTCCACTTCTTCTTTTAAGTAATCACAGTCATATGGGGTGTTTTCATTGAAATTTGCTTTTCTTAAAATACTCTTGGCACGGGAATAGGAGTACTGAACATAAGGACCGGTCTCCCCTTCAAAATTCAATGTATCCTCCCATGAAAAGATAAGATCTCTTTCCCTGGTTTTCTTGAGGAATGTGAATATGATGGCACCGATTCCGACGATTTCAGAGGTCTTCGTATAATCATCCACTTCTGATGCTGATTGCTTCATGATGTCAAGTGTTCGTGCCACTGACTCATCAAGCACTTCCTCAAGGTTGATCACATCTCCTTTTCTTGTAGCCAGTTTCTTATCTTTGAATTTGACCAGTCCAAATCCGATGTGGCGGCAATCGCTGCTCCATGGATACCCCATTAATTCAAGCACTTTGAAAAACTGTTTGAAATGCAGCGCCTGCGGTGTCCCTACTATATATAGATTTTTATCAAAATGATAATTTCTTACACGATAAATAGCGGCTGCTATGTCTCTTGTCGCATAGATGGAAGCACCATCTGATTTGACAATAAGACAAGGTGGCATGTCATAGTCATCCAGATTGACGACCTTGGCATTCTGACTATCCACCAGTAATCCTTTTTCTTCTAACAGACTGATTACCTCCGGCATTTTATCTGAATAGAACTGCTCTCCGGCATAAGAATCAAAAGAGATATTCAAGCGCCTGTATATTTTCTCGAATTCCTTCAGACTCATTGTTCTGAAATATTCCCAGAGTTGTGTCTCTTTTTCGCATCCGTCTTCAAGCAACTTGAATCTGTATCTTGCCTGTTCTTCCAATGATGGATTCTCTTCAGCTTCATCATGGAATTTGACATAAATCCTTAGAAGCTCCTTAATAGGTTCTTCCTTTAGCTTTTCATCATCTCCCCAATTTTCATAAGCCACCATCAGTTTACCGAACTGTGTACCCCAGTCTCCAAGATGATTTACTTTGATGACATGATAACCAAGCGCTTCATAGATGTTTGCCAGGGAATTCCCGATGACTGTGGAGCATAAATGACCGATATGGAATGGTTTTGCGATATTAGGTGAAGAAAACTCCACAATAACATTCTTTTTCTCACCGATATATGAAAATCCATATCGTTCTTTCAGACTGAATATTTTCTCGAATGTTTCTTCCATCATTTTTGATTTGTTGATGAAAAAATTAAGATATCCCTTTACGACCTCTATTTTTTTGATGTTCAAATCTGTTTTGATGACAGCTGCTATCTCATTGGCAATGGCATCAGGTGATTTTCTGAATACCGAAGCTAATCTGAAACAGGGAAACGAAAAATCTCCCATTGAAGAGTCCTTCGGTATTTCAAGTATGCTTTCAATGTCAATGTCTTTTATTGAATCCACTTCTTTTAATTTATCAATGACTGTTTTTCTGTAATCCATAATTCCTCCAAAAATATATAAAAAACTTCCTCTCAAACATGAGACGAAGTTAATCCGCGGTACCACTCAAATTGCTGTTATCACAGCCACTTTAAAAATGTAATCTTACATTCTCTGTTGAATCATTCTCCTGAGCTCTTTTCAAAAGTATCAATGTATCAGGTTCACACCGGTTCCCGACTCTCTTTTACTATTAACACAATCTACTTTTCTCATTCAGCAAATCATTCAATTTCTTCTATATTATATTGACATCACAGAGGATTGTCAATTTCTTTGAACTTGCCAAGCAGCAGATTCAGTTCACTGTCATTGATGCCGCAATCTCCGATTGTCACCTGGTTCATTGTCACCATTCCATGCCAGTCTGTTCCTCCTGTAATCAGGAGCTGATGTTTTCTGGCAAATGAAAGATAATTGTCTGTGTCTTTTTCTGTATGCTCCGGATAATAGGCTTCAATTCCCTGTATCCCTTCATCAAGAAGTTCCACAAGTTTACTGTCATTCCATATCAGTTTAGGATGAGCCACCACCGCAATCCCGCCTGCTTCTCTGATGACCTCGATGGCTTCTCTTGAGGTGAACCCGTCAATGTCAATATATACTCCGCTTTTCTTGCTGAAATAGTCATAATAGAAGGGAATCCACTGGCTCCAGTCCTTATACAATCCGTCTTTCAGCATTGCTTCATAGACATGAGAACTGCACAGCCATTTCTTAGAGGGAAAATGTCTTTGGACCTCCTCCCATGAATAGGTAATGGTTCCTCTTCTTATATTCGCCTGCAGTATGGCTCTGGTGTTCTCTGTTCTTGCCATCGAAATCCTGCTGAAAAAATCATTAAGCTTCTGATTTCTTCTGTCAGGCATATAGCCGAGAACATGGATTCTTACCCCGTCAACCGAAGTGGATATCTCCACACCCGGAATCCCTCTGATTCCGTTCTTTTCTGTCTCTTTTAGAAAATCATCCAGTCCGTCCACGGTATCATGGTCTGTCAATGCGATTGTCTTGATTCCGTTAGCCTTTGCAATTGCCACCAGTTCTCCCGGTGTATTAGTTCCGTCTGAGTGAATTGAATGAATGTGTAAATCTGCTAACATGTTCTCTCCTGTCTTTTTGTTCTTCATTTGACCACCTTCACCAGTTTCTCATCTTCCACAGTCAATTTCAATAACATTTTCGGGTAATTTTCAATTAAAGTGAATGTAGCTGACAAATTTATATATATGTACTTTAAAAATAATGATTCTGCTGTATAATATTTTCTGTACATCAAATCTTGAAAGGACATAATCACCATGGATAAAGTTAACTTTGGTTCCCACCGATGGGAAATAATATACGGCTCATACAGCGGATCTGAGAAGGTGGCTGTTGATATCATACATGATGCAATCCAGAAATTCGTCCCATATATACTTGTTGTGACTGATTCTCACGAAGTGTCAGAAGAAAGTCTCTCAACTGTCAATCCCATTTTCATAGGCACACCTGACAGCAATCCGTTTATAAAGGATATGGTTCAGTTGGAGATCATCCATATTGCGGATGTTG
>JAFGUQ010000237.1 GCA_016938455.1 Clostridia bacterium | reverse complement strand
TTGCAATTATCTCAAGTGCTATCATCGGGCTTGTACTATTCTTATTTTCAAAAGCCAATATTAGATATGAACCATATCTTTTAATAATCAGATATGACAACGGGGAACTTGAAAATGAAATCTATAAACAGCTGGATTTATCTGTTAATTCTTACAAAGTGAAATCGAAAATAAAATCACCGGATAATTATGAGCTTACGATTGATATAAAGGTCAAGTCAGACAGAGGAGAATTAGTGAATACTCTCGATGCAGTAGATGGGATTAGCAGTGTAGCCATGGTCAGTTATGACGGCGACTATGCATCATAAAGAAAGGAAAAAGACAATGAAAAAAAACGATAGGATAAAAAGAAAAGTACTCGCAGTTATTATTGCATTTATGCTGCTAACATCCTCACTGCTGACTTCGTGCCAGAATTCTGAAGTAGAAGCAGCAGCGACAGTAACTTCTGTTCAATCACAAACAGTAACAGAAGTGCCGTCGGTGGAAGCAGATTATGACAGTGATGACCTGAAGACAGATTTTAATACAGCAGAAATTTCAACTATCACACTCAGTAATCAGAAAATTGAATATTCAGGCTCAAATGCTGTAATTAACAACAGCAAAATCACTATTCTAAGCTCAGGAGTCTACACCATAAGCGGAAGCATGGATAATGGTCAGATAGTTATTGATTCACAGAATGACGGTACTGTATTTGTTATATTAAACGGAGTTAATCTTAGCTGTTTGGACAGCGCTCCAATATATATTGAAAATGCTGATAAAACGGTAATATCACTTGCAGAGGGAACTCAGAACTTCTTATCTGACAGTGTAAACTATATATTGTCAGATATGGAGGACGAAGAACCGAATGCGACTCTTTTCAGTGAAGATGATCTGACAATAAACGGTGCTGGTTCACTAACTATAGATGCCAATTACAAACATGGCATAAACTGCAAGGATGATCTTGTCATCATAAGTGGTAATATTACAGTAAATGCTGTTTCTGACGGTATCAGAGGCAGGGATTCCATCACTGTGGCAGATGGGAACATTAACATAACCGCTGACAATGATGGAATGCAGTCAAATAATGATAAAGATACAGAAAAAGGCTATATTCTTGTTGATGGAGGAATCATAAATATATGCAGCGGTAATGATGGTATGCAGGCTGAAACTGATGTAGTCATCAATGCTGGGGATATAACCATTACAGCAGGTGGAGGAACAAAAAACACTGTTGTCGCTATGTCAATAAGTGAACAGGAAAAAGACAGTATGGTAGTGGTGGAGGAGACCGAAAGTACCAAAGGAATTAAAGCAGGTTCAACTTTAATCATAAATGGCGGTAATATTAGTGTTGATTCACATGATGATTCGCTTCATGCAAATATGAGCATATATATAACCGAAGGAAACATTGTGCTTTCCACAGATGATGATGGCATTCATTCAGAGAACAACTTAACAATAGACGGAGGTTTAATAAACATTCTAGACTGCTACGAAGCTATTGAGAGCATGGTTATCACTGTTAATGATGGAGAAATACGGCTTAATGCGAGTGATGACGGATTCAATGCCACTGACGGTACAGCGACAGCAATGGTTCCTGGTATGGAAGTTGCCAACTCTAAGTGTATTCTAACAATTAACGGAGGGTATATTGTTGCTAATTCTAATGGTGACAGCATAGATTCAAATGGTAATATATATATGACAGGCGGTGTGGTTATTGCAAACGGACCCATGAGTCCGACAAACGGAACTCTTGACAGTGATGGAGAATTCTATATCAGCGGCGGTTTACTGATAGCCGTTGGAAGCAGCGGTATGGCAGAATCACCTGATGCAGTTTCAGATCAGTACTCCTTACTTTATCTGTATGACACATTGCAGACTGCAGGTACAATTATATATATTGAATCTGAAGAAGGAGAACAGATTCTTGCTTATGAAACATCCAGAGAGTACCAGTCAATTGCTTTTTCATCACCCGAACTTGAAAAAGGAGTGACTTACAAAGTCTACTCTGTTGACAGCATGGACAGTGCCAAAACAGATGGCGTGTATGAAAATGGTACATACAGTAACGGAACCTTAATAGGTCAGTTTACAATATCGAGTACTCTGACAGTCGTAGGAACACAGTCAAGACAATCTCAAGGTGGAGGAATAGCTCCTGGCGGAGCAGGTGGTCCGGCAGGCAGAAGACCTTAATATATCTGTAAAAGCAATCTATGATATAATTTAGCTGGTGGTTGTATCATAGATTGCAGAAAGTCAAAAGGTGGTTATGAAGCCAGAAAGTAAAACAATATTAATAGTTGATGATGAAGACAGAATCAGGGAAATGCTGAAACTGATGCTTGAAAACAGAGGGTACAATATTTTTGAAGCCTCCAATGGCAACGAAGCTTTGCAGGCATTTATGGCACTTACTCCTGACATGGTCATACTTGATGTAATGATGCCGGAGATGGATGGGTTCACTTGTCTTACGGAAATTCGCAAAAGGTCTGATTGTCCCGTACTGATGCTCACTGCAAAAGGTGAAGACTATGACCAGGTAGAGGGTCTGAAAAAAGGTGCTGATGATTATATAATCAAACCATTCACACCCATGATTCTGGCGGCTAGAATTGAGGCCCTGTTCAGGAGAAGCACAGACAACCAGTCAGCAAAATTGATTTTCGGTGATTTGAGAATTGATGAAAAAGCTCGGATGGTATATATAAAAAACAAATCTGCAGTTCTAAATCGAAAAGAGTTCGACTTGTTGATTGCTTTAACAATTAATGAAAGAATTTCTCTAAGCAGAGATCAGCTTCTTGAAAAGGTATGGGGATATGACTATCTTGGTTCAGACAGTACTGTCGATACTCATATTAACAGGCTGCGTATTAAGTTGAACGAATGTGGCCAATATATTAAAACCGTACATGGGTATGGTTACAAATTTGAGGTTTAAATGCTGAAAAAAAGTATCACAAAAAGAATGTTCATGGGAATCATTACAGTAGTCATAGGATTTGCGGTTATTATTTTACTGGCCAACACAC
>JAFGUQ010000236.1 GCA_016938455.1 Clostridia bacterium | reverse complement strand
CTTGACAGAACTTTAAAAGCAGTTTAAATGTATCCCGATAAGAGTATATGGTGTTTTTGCTTACATTTTTCTGTGTCGTTAAGTAGTCAGAAAAAAAATCGGAAAGATGCCTGGAGAAATTAGTTGGTTTCATAGCCACCTCCTTCTATTACTGGTATTAATTCAGAATATGCTCGTTCAAGTTTCAATGTAATTTCAGGAAACACATCTGCTGTCAACTTTAGATAATAAGCAGTCTCATCAAAAGATTCATGACCAAGATATGTGCGTAGAATAGGAAGGTAGGTCATTAAATCTGTTCCTTCTAAAGACCATTTCTTCAGGCAATGAACAGCAAAGGAATGTCTGAAATCATGAATACGGGGACCAATACCTTTTCCACCATGAGAGATACCTGCTTTCCATAAAAATTTTCGAAAGTTTTTATAAATGTTACCATGTGTAAGCGGTTTGTCATCTATCATAGGGAAGAAATATCCTTCTGGATTCGAAGATCTATGAACCTGTTTTGAATATATCTGACATTTTTTTGTGAGTTCATCCGTCATCGGAACCAGTCTGCTATTGTCTTTTTTGGATTGATTGATGGTCAGGATACCGTTTTTCAAATCAACATCCTGAACCTTCAGAAGTCTTGCTTCTGAGACTCTTAAACCGCAGCTGTAAATCATTCTGAATATAAGGGGCATTATCAGATGACGATTGGGGCACAGGCTACAGTAATTACATTGATCTGTTTCCTTGAAAAATCTTAATAGCTCAGTATCACTATAGATATGAGGAACATATTTTTCTCCGGATTTAAAATGATTCTTTGGGATAACATATGCTTCAATTCCAAGATTTTCCAAATAAATAGCGAATTGACGTATGACTGAAGCGCGACCGCGTAAGTTTTCCTGTTTTTCATGAGGTTTTTTTGAGCACCATGCCATTACTATTTCCTTTGTTAAATCACTGGCTGAATTGTGGTTTTCAACTGTAAATTTGTCAAACCGTTTTAAACATAATGCTACCGTGAGGTATTTATACCCTAAGGCTTGTTTTACTTCTACATAGTTTTGGATATATACCTTGAATGGCCCGTAGTAATTGGGATTATTCATGATTGATATCCTCCGTTATATTTAGTGGGCACTCTTTCAACTTCTTAATATCCACCTTCAGGTAAATGGCAGTGGAATCAGTATCAACGTGGCCAAGAACATCAGAGATGGTAGGAAGCGGAGTGTTATTTTCCAATAATAAACTTGCTAGAGTATGACGCAATGAATGCATGCCTACTCTTCTTTTTGATGAAATGGGAATGTGTGCCAACTTCATATATTTTGCAATCATTTGATGGAGATGATCGTTTTCGCTAAAAGGAAGAAATGGCGCTATATGCCGGACAAAAACACAATCAGTGTTTACTTTTGGACGGCCGTATTTCAAATAATCAATAACAGCCCATCCAACATCTTTCACTAATGGCAGACTTATGGTGGTTCTTGTTTTGGATTGGACAAACACGAGTTGATTATCATTCCAGTGGAAATTATCAAATGTGAGCTTTTTGATATCTGTAATGCGAATACCAAGGCGACAGGCCAATAGGATTATAGCATAATCACGCTTTCCCATAGGATTTCCTCTATCTATAGCAGAAATTAGTTTTTTCAAATCTTCCACAGACCAGACGGAAGGAATTCTTGTTTGTTTTCTGGATTGAATCATTGGGATTTTCAGGGAATAGTCTGTATCGG
>JAFGUQ010000235.1 GCA_016938455.1 Clostridia bacterium | reverse complement strand
AACTATTATAATAAATAACCAAATTTATTCTGTCAATTGTTTTCTTTATCATGTATTATATCATCAGGAGAAAAGATATGAAAAAAGCAGTGACTATAATTATGGTCTGTCTCATTTTGATAATGAATTTTGCTGATGTGAAGGCAATTGAATCTGAGCCTCATTTCATACTGGTTTATATGGACCAGGACTATAATGAAGGTGATTTCAGAAAAATGAGTCAATCAGGAATCACTGATTTCATTATCCTGAGTCTGAACAATTTTGATCATAGAGAAGAGAATTATATTACCATGCTTCTGCCAAGGACACTCTATACCATACAGAAAATCATTGATGAAGTACCAGAAGCCAGTCTCTACATCGCAACACCACATATGAATTCAATGACTCATCCCTATTATTTTAAAAACTCACTTGAAAAAATATACCGGTATTTTCTTGAAATAGAAAAAAGTCTGCCGGAAATCTTTGATGCCAATGTCACTGGATTCTATATGAACACTGAAGCGATTATAGGCGAAGTCGATTATCATGATCTGACTTCAAATTTCACTGTTTCTATCATGAATGATCTGTCCTATAGAATTCATGAATATCTTCACAAGAAATTCTTGTGGATCCCTTATTACGGCTATGGTGATAATGCAGCTGAGATTATAAAGCGTGTCGGTTACATTGCCAATACTACTCCCTTTTTTGACTATATCCTGATTCAGCCGCACTACTATTTTGATGGTGACAGCAGAAAAAATCTTGATGCTGTTTTCTATAGTGTCATCAATCAGAAAATCTGTTATCGTGATATGGTTCCTGTCATAGAGAAAACATCAAATGCTTCAGCAGAGATCGGATTCCTGAATGAACTCAACTCAATGATCAGATGGGACAGTTCTAAAACATTCGAAAAGCGATTCGGGTTATACACATACAATTTCAAAGGACTAAGAAACAGTTTCCCTTCAGGCTTTTATACTGGTGGAGTCAATGATGTTGACTATCAGAGAATAGCAGATTTTTATAAAGATAGACTCTATTCTGAACAATGGATTGACCTGATAGAAAATTCTTCAAATTCTGATTTGTTTTAAGTGAAAATATTTTTTATCTTTGTTTTATTTACACATTTTATGTGATATAATTAGCAGGTAAAAAATAATCAAGGGGGACTTTTAAATGAAAAAATCATTATCAATCATTTTATCATTAATGTTGGTAGTTGCTTTACTTGCAGGCTGCAGCGGTGGAACCACAAGTAAATCATCTATCGAGAAAATGACACCAGGAAGTAATTTAAGCTTTAAAGTAGGTATGGTTACTGATGCTGGAACAATTGATGATAAATCATTCAACCAGGGTACATGGGAAGGTGTTGTTCAAGCTGGATTAGATTTCGGTCTGGAAACAAAATATCTCAAACCAAGCGGAACAACCCAAGCAGAATACCTGACAGAAATCGGAAATCTTTATGATGCCGGTTACAAATTCATCGTTTGTCCAGGTTTCAAATTCGAAACAACTATTTTTGAAGCACAGACAAAATATCCTGATGCAAAATTTGTATTAATTGATGGATATCCACATACCGGAGATTATAATCCAGTAGTAGGAAGCAATGTTGTCTCCATTTTCTTTGCTGAAAATGAATCAGGTTTCTATGCAGGACTTGCCGCTGCTTTACAGTTAAAGACCGGCGAAGTAGGATTCATCGGCGGAATGGAAATCCCTGCAGTTCAGAAATTCAACTGGGGCTTCCAGCAGGGAATCAAATATGCCAATGACACATATGATACAACCATCACCATGAATGCTGAAAACTTTGTATATCAGGGAAGTTTTGATAATGTAGCCGCTGGTCAGCAATTAGCAGCAGGTATGTTTGATAAAGGTGTAGATGCCATTTTCTGCGCAGCAGGCGGTGTTGGTGTCGGTGCAATCAATGAAGCAAAACAGCGTGCAAACAATGGAGAAAAAGTCTGGATCATCGGTGTTGACGTCGACCAATACAGCGAAGGTATTTATGATGGAACTAAATCAATCATATTGACTTCTGCCATGAAGAAAATCGACCAGGCTTCCTATGATATGATTTTAGACGAAACCTTCAACCGTTTCCAGGGCGGACAGATATTAACATTTGATTCAACAAACGGCGGTGTTGGTATTCCTGTAGAAAATCCGAATCTTGATAAATCAGTAGTCACTAAAGTCCAGGATGCTTTTGATAAAGTTGTCGCCGGAACTATCGTTGTTGCTGCTGAACAAGGAAACTTATTCAAATAAGCAGAAATAAAAAAATAGTAAAGGGCGGATTCATCCGTCCTTTATTTTTTAAAATCAAATGAGGGATGGGAATATGAAAGAAAACTACATTGTAGAGATGTTAAATATTCGAAAAGAATTTCCCGGTGTCGTTGCTAATGATGACATTACCATTCAATTAAAGCAAGGAGAAATACTTGCTCTGTTAGGTGAAAACGGTGCCGGAAAATCCACATTGATGAGCATACTTTTCGGATTATTCCATTTAGATAAGGGAATAATCAAAGTGAAAGGTAAAGAAGTCAGAATTTCCGATCCAAATGATGCTAACAATCTAGGAATCGGTATGGTCCATCAGCATTTTCAATTAGTTCATAATTTCACAGTCACCGAGAATATTATTCTTGGAATGGAAGGAAGCAAAGTGCTGAAAATCAAAGAAGCTTCCAAAAAAATAAAGCAGATTTCTACTCAATATGGTCTTGATATTGATCCTGATAAAAAAATCGAAGATATTTCAGTGGGAATGCAGCAACGTGTTGAAATACTTAAAATGTTATACAGAAATGCTGAAGTGCTTATTTTTGATGAGCCGACCGCAGTCTTGACTCCTCAGGAAATCATCGATCTGATTCAGATCATGAGGAATCTGATTGCTGAGGGAAAGTCAATCATTCTGATTACCCATAAATTGAAAGAAATCAAAGCAGTCGCTGACCGTTGTACTGTCATTCGGAGAGGTAAGGTCATCGGGACAGTCAATGTCAAGGAAACGTCTGAAGCAAAAATGGCAGAAATGATGGTAGGAAGAGAAGTGACTTTCACTGTCGATAAAGAAGCTTCCAATCCTGGGAAAGTCATTCTTGAGATCAAAAATCTTTCTGTCTTGAATACGCAGAAGACCCTTGGTCTTAAAGACTTTTCATTAGCTGTCAGAGCCGGAGAAATTGTTGGTCTTGCAGGTGTTGACGGAAACGGACAGACAGAGCTGGTTGAAGCGATTACCGGTCTTAGAAAAGTGGAATCAGGAAGCATTTTATTAAATGATAAAGACCTGTCTCATGTTTCAATCAGAGAACGTCATGAATCCGGGTTATCCCATATTCCTGAAGACAGGCACAAACATGGATTAGTATTAGAGTTCACAATTGCTGAAAACATGGTTCTTAAAGAATTCTACCATGCTCCTTTTTCAAAAAACGGTTTTTTGAATCCTGAGGAAATCAAAAAGCATGCTGATAAGATTATCTCGCTATTTGATGTAAGATCGGGAAAAGGAAATGCCACTTTGGCTAAGAATCTGTCAGGCGGGAATCAGCAGAAGGCCATTGTCGGAAGAGAGGTTTCCTCCAATCCTGAGTTTCTGATTGCCGTTCAACCTACCAGAGGCTTGGATGTCGGTGCCATTGAATACATTCACAAGAGACTGATTGAGCAGCGTGACAGCGGAAAAGCGGTGCTTCTTGTTTCGCTTGAGCTGGACGAAATATTGGATTTATCAGATCGTATTGCTGTCATCAACCATGGTGAGCTGATTGATCTGGTTGAAGCCGGTGAAACCAATGAAAATGAAGTCGGTCTCATGATGGCAGGAATCAAGAGAGGTGAAGGCCAATGAAAAAAGAACTGAATTCAGCCACTAAGTCAATAATTGCAACTTTACTCGGTTTATTAGCCGGTGCCATTTTAATGATCTCCATCGGCAGTAACCCCTTTGAAGGATTTTCTTATCTCTTCAAAGGCGGATTAATGAATATAGAAAGAATCGGTAATTCAATCGCCACCGCTACCACACTTATCCTGACTGGTCTTTCTGTAGCTTTTGCTTTTAAAACCGGTCTTTTCAATATCGGTGTTTCAGGACAGATGATTATCGGCGGTCTTTGTGCCACTATTATCGGACTGAAAGTGGATATGGCAAGACCATTGCTTCTTTTTGTGATGCTGCTTGTCGCCATCCTCGGTGGTGCAATCTGGGGTATTATCCCCGGCTTGTTAAAAGCGAAATTCAATGTTCATGAAGTGGTGTCCACCATCATGATGAACTGGATTGCCCTGTGGGTCACTTATTACACTGTGCAAACATTTCTGAAGGACGTGCAGGAAACTCAATCAGCCGACCTGCAGATTTATGCTCAGCTTAAAGTACCCTGGCTGACAGAACTGTTCAACGGTTCATCAATCAACCTGGGAATTTTCATCGCATTGTTGGCAGTCATTTTTGTCAAGATTATTTTAGATAAAACAACACTGGGTTTTGAGTTGAAAGCTGTCGGATTCAATAAAGAAGCAGCAAGATGCAACGGCATCGCTGTCAACAGAAATGTCATTCTGTCCATGATGATTGCAGGTGCATTAGCCGGGCTTGCAGGTCTGACTTTTTATACAGGGTTTGCTAAAAACATTCAAATCGGTATTCTTCCTTCTCAGGGTTTTGACGGTATTGCCGTGGCTCTTCTCGGAGTCACCTCTCCTTTCGGTGTTCTGATTGCTTCATTGTTCTTCGGAGTTCTGCACACCGGAAAAGGGTTCATGAGTGCCATGACAGATATACCACCGCAGATTGCAGATACCATCATCGCCATTATCATCTACTTTACAGCAACATCATTATTGATACAGCGAGTATGGACAAAAATACTGAGAAAACGAGACAACAAAAAAACAGAAGAAGGAGGTAAAAACTGATGTGGGATATTATTAAACTTGTTTTTCCCTATGCCATCGCCTACACTATTCCCTTAATGATCACTTCATTAGGAGGTCTTTTCTCTGAACGAGGCGGAATTGTCAATATCGGACTGGAAGGTCTGATGGTTTCAGGTTTTTTCGCTTCTGCCGTGACCATCATTTCTTTACAGGCAATCATACCTGATTTATCCATCTGGATAGGTCTTTTAGCAGGGATGATTGCAGGTGTACTGTTTTCACTGCTGCATGCTTTTGCCTCTATCAGTCTGAATGCCAACCAAGTCATTTCAGGAACTGCCATCAATATGATTGCAGCAGCACTGACTGTGTATCTTGCCAGAACTTTGACAGGCAGCGGAAACATCACCATACAAAGCGGACTGCCAAGATTTGATATACCATTACTATCAAAGATACCAGTTATCGGACCACTTCTTTTTGCGAATACCTATGCTTCCACATGGCTGGTTCTTGCCATACTTTTCATATCATGGGTTGTACTTTACAAGACATCATTCGGACTTAGATTGCGTGCCTGCGGAGAGCACCCATATGCAGCCGCTTCAGCTGGGATCAATGTGTATAAGATGAGATATATTGCAGTCATGATTTCAGGAGCTTTCTCAGGATTGGGAGGTGCAGTCATCTTAGTGACTTATTCCGGTGAATTTAACGGATCGGTCGCAGGACTTGGCTTTCTTGCTTTAGCTGCATTGATATTCGGGCAGTGGAAGCCTTTTGGTGTTCTCGGTGCCACCTTCTTTTTCGGAACCGCAGTGACTATAGCCAATATTTCTCAGGTCATTCCGGAACTCGGGTTTATTCCCCCGCTGGTACTGAAGATTTTCCCATATGTCATCACACTTCTTGCGCTGATTGTATTCAGTAAGTCATCGCAGGCTCCTAAAGCTGAAGGAGAATCCTTTGATTTAGGCAGAAATTAAAAATAGATGAGCCTGTTTTTTACAGGCTCATTTTTTTTGTTAATTTTATGTTAAGTATTCAACTTTATATTTAACAATACAATATTTAATGTTAAAATGGTGTTAAATTACGTTGAATAATTGATACAAGGAGAAATAATGAGTCAGACAACACAGATTATATTCGGATTATTCGGAGGATTAGCCATCTTCATTTTCGGCATGACTGAAATGAGTTCAGGATTGAAAAAAGTTGCCGGAGACAAAATGAGAAAAATCCTGAAAGCGCTAACCAGTAATCCATTTATGGGAATTTTAGTTGGTGCTCTTGTCACCGCACTGGTGCAGAGTTCATCTGCTACCACCGTTATGGTCATAGGATTTATTTCTGCTCAGCTGATGAGCTTACCTCAAGCCATTGCCGTCATTATGGGAGCTAACATAGGGACCACCATCACCTCACAGCTGGTTGCTTTCAAGATTGGTGCTTACGCTTATCCCATTACTGCCATCGGCTTTATCCTTTACTTTTTTGTCAAGAAAAAACAGTTCAAGAATATCGGACAGGTCATCTTCTCTTTCGGTCTGTTATTTGTAGGATTAAATATCATGAGCAATGTGATGAAGCCCTTAGCCTATAGTGATGGCTTCCAGAATATTATTTTACAGATAAAAGACATGCCGGTGGTCAGTCTTATCGTTGGTACGGTCATGACGGCGATTGTGCAGAGTTCGTCTGCTTCCATTGCTGTTTTGCAGAATCTTGCTTCAACCGCCAATGCTGACGGATTTGCACTGATGTCTCTTACTACCGCTCTCCCCTTTCTGTTCGGGAGTAACATCGGAACAACCATCACTGCTATTTTTGCTTCAATCGGTTCAGGCGTCAATGCCAAACGTGCTGCTTTTGCACATGCGCTGTTTAATATAATAGGATCAATACTTTTCATGTTTCTCATTCCTGTACTAGCCTGGATTGTCTTGAAAATCACCCCGAATAACGAAGCTGCGGATGTATCAAGGCAGATAGCCAATTCTCATACGATTTTCAATATCATCAACACCATCCTCTGGCTTCCATTCATAGGGATTTTAGCGAAAATCGTTAAAACGGTATTTCCAGGTGAAGATCATGTAATTGAAAACCGGCCACTGTATCTTGATGACAAGGTACTGGGAACTCCTGCCATTGCCATGGACCTGGCCACAAAAGAATTAGCCAGAATGGCATTGATTACTGAAGAAATGATGGAAACAGCAGAAAAATCCTTTATCGGAAATGATATGATCGCAGCGAAAAAAGTACATGATATTGAAGATACTGTTGATATGCTGCAGGATGAAATAGTGCAGTACCTTTCAAAACTCCTTGTTTCAAACAGTTTGACAGAGAAACAGTCACTGAGATTGACAGGACTGCTGCATGTGGTCAGTGACATCGAAAGAATCGGTGATTACTGTGATAACATTGCAGAAAGTGCAGAAATAAAGAATGACAAGAAACTGCCATTCTCAGACGGCGCTATTGTCGAATTGACAGGTGCATTTGATATGGTTACAGACATGGTTGATAAAACCATTGATGCGTTAAACAATTATGATGAGAAACTGGCTAAATCTGTACTTGCCAATGAATATGTCATCGATGATATGGAAAGAGATTTGAGAGAAGCACACATCGAACGTCTGAATCAGGGACTCTGTCATCCTCACTCTGCCATCACTTTTGTTGAATTGATTCATAATCTGGAAAGAATCGGCGACCATTGCAACAACATTGCTGAAGTGGTGTTAAGTGATATCTACTCTGTTGCCAAAAATCTGTCAGAAAAAGATAATCAGATCAGAAAAGTCACCGTATAAAAGATACCTTCGTAAAAAAAAAGGCTGCCAGTTGGCAGCCCTTGTTTTATTTGTAGGAACTTGCTGTTCCATTACAGCCAAGTACATTGATCAGTTTGTTTTT
>JAFGUQ010000234.1 GCA_016938455.1 Clostridia bacterium | reverse complement strand
TGTCAGAAATGGAATGGCATTTCCTTTTATACCCTGGGGAAACCCAGAGCCATCCCAGTTCTCTTGATGGTTGAGAATCACTCTGGCAAGATGAGATGTTTCATAGGACAATGAGGCAATCTTATAGCCGATATGACAATGTTTTTTCATATTTTCGAATTCATCATAAACTTGTTCATGGGTTTGCCCCAGAATAGTGTAGTTCATAGCCACTTTCCCTACATCAATCAGTTCCAGTGAATTCAAGATATCTTCAATTTCAAAATCTCTTAAATTTAAATAACCTGCAAACTCCTCAGCTACTTTTAATAGGCGTTTACTTCTTTCATGTTCATTGATGAAATTTTCCTGATACATTTTTTTCAGGCTGTTTATTGATTTTTTCTTTAATAAATCAGAATTCAGTGATTTCACATAATACATTTCAGTCTCAGCCTTTTTAATAGCCGCCTTCAGAGTCACATTCTCATTATTGATCATATAAAGCCCTAAAGAAATTCCGATGAAATTAAAATCTTCAAATGCGATATTGCATTCTTCATTGATTTTATCAATGATGTCCTGAGCTGTTTTTTCATCTGATTTATTTAAGAATATGTAAAACTCATCACCGCCGACTCTGTATAAATCAACACAATGACAATTCCGGTTTAAAATATCTGCGATTTTTTTAATCATTTCATCACCGTACACATGGCCGAAAATATCATTGATCAGTTTCAATCCATTTATATCACCTACTATGACGGCAATTGGCAGTTTTTCAGGTGATAAAATATTACTGCTGTTTTTATCAAAATAATTTCTGTTCTTAAGACCGGTCAATGTATCATGGAAACTTGAATACTCAATAACATCAATATTCTCAAGTTCCTGAGAAACATCCTCAAGTGTTATCATTCTGTACCATTTGTTTTCAATCGAAATGGGCAAATAGTGTTTCCGTAAAAAACGATTGGGTTTCCCATCTTCAATTGTTTCTACATACATTGCTCCTTTTTCAGAAAGGAGTTTTGAATTGAAAACACTGCTGATAACAGAGTAGTCATTAACAGAGTGATGATTTTTCAATTTGACATAATCCATTAATTTTTCTCCAATTATCTCATCCTCATTGACATGAAACATTTCAGCAAACGGTTTGTTAATGAACAGGATATTACCATCGAAAGTATAAATACATACGGCATTTTTTGATGTAATCTGTGTTTCATGAAGAATTTCATAGTGCATGGAGTTTAGCTGGAATAATCTGTATCGGTTAAGTACAATGGTCAGTGCTTCTACAATTGTAGCTGTATTGTCCATCAGACTAGAGTTCAATTCAAATTTTATGTTGTTATTGATAAAGTAGATGCTGCCATTGCCTGCTTCACTTTGATACATGGTAAATAAGGGATAAGAAAGAATTTCCTTATAAATATTATAATCAAAGAAAAGTACTCTGTTACTGCTGTCGTGATTCGTCAGAAAAGGTTCATTGATAGAATCAAGAAATGATTTTTTTTCAGCGTATGGAATGTTTCTTGAAAAATTCAAGAAATTCTCAAGTTCGGTCTGCTCAATTTCTGAGTGGATTTCCTCATATCTCTTAATCAATAACAGAGGGAATACCACAATAATATAATCTACTCCCAAAAGTTTTTTGAATTCATTGATATATTGATTAATAACCGGTAATACATCCTGATGGTTTCCAATGTTTATCTGATGTAAGAACTTAGTTACAGCTTCTTTGATTTTAATCGTATTATCATTATTACCCATAAAAACATTATACCTTATCTGAGATTTTCAAACAATAACTGCTTTTTGAAAAGAACAGTCAACAGATTATTTCTCTGATTGTTTTTTCAAGTTCATGATTACAAAAACCGATTCTTATATGCCCTATTGTAATAGAATCATAAAAGCAAATTGGAAGTATGTCATCATGAAACAATACTTCTGATATGTTCAGCCTCAGTTTTTCCATGATTTCATCCATAGTCTTTAAAGAATCCAAACCGATGCCATAATCATAAAACCTAAGCAGTTCATCATATAATTTTCTGCAGGAATCAGGTTTTGACACTTTGATAATAATAAGGTTCTCTTTTAGAGACTCAGTTGAGTTTTTTGTTTCAATGGCCAGTCCGAATACTCTCATACTCTCTTTTTTTGTCTTTTCTATTAAATATGAAACATTTAATGAGTTCAGTATTTCCTGAAAATCAATCAATGGAACATCCTTTATCTGATTGTTTGTATCGATGATAATGCAGGCATTTTCTTTCATTTCATTGATAAAGCTCATCAATACACCATATCTTAATTGATGTTTGTCTCTCGTATTGTAATATTCAATTCCCAATTCATCCTTGACTCTCTTGATTTTTACTTTCATGACTTTCAGTTTTCATTTCTTATACACATTTCATATTGTTATGTAGATCATATAAACAGATTTCTTCAAGAAGGCTTAATGACTAACAATTCATAATCTGTCACTTTATTAAATCCACATGATAATGCTGTTTTTGAAGAAGCAATGTTTTCTTTCCAGCATTCCCAATATACAGTCAGATGCCTGCTTGCCGCTTCATTTAATAAGCACATAGTCATTTCTTTCGCATAACCTCTTCTCTGATAATTGCTATGCACTTCAATTCCAATGGCAATGGATCTTTTACTTGGATACTCACTGGTACAGAAACCACATATCTCATTTTCCATTAATAGTGCATATCCTATACCTCTTAACCTAAAATCATTTATATTGCCATATGTTCCAGTCATGGTGATTTCATTAATAACCATTTCCATATTATTATATACGGAATTAACTAAAGACGGTTTGATATCGATAACATTTTCCTTTTTGCTTTGATGGTTGATTTTCTCAGGAACAATGCTGTAAATGCTTCTTTCATATATAGTGCCCTGTTCCTTAAAAAAAGCTGCAAGAAGTTTTTTCCACTTATCATCCGGATAAACCACAAAAAAATATGAGCTGACTTTTTTCTGATTATCTTTGATGACAATATCCGACAAAAAATTTACACATTGGCTTGATGCTTGCCCTCCGCAGAACACTAAATGCTTAAATCTTAAAAAACTGTAAGCTGGGTTTTTGGCATCATCCACATAAAGCTGGCAAAGTTCAAGGTTCTCAAAACAGAAATCAATCATATATGTGAGAACTGAGTGACTGTACATGTTTATAATTTCTGGACTTATGATACTTATTTGTTTCATTCTATACTCCTGACTCCTGATAAAATAAATTATGCTATAATTTTCTTGAATATATCAGCAAATCGTTTCGATACTCCCATTCACTTTTATCCCAGAACTGTTTTCCGGTTTCATTCGTTCCCATGACAAAAATATGACATTTATGTATCCCCTGCATTTTAAGGTTTTTCAAGCATGTTTCTACTAATCTACTGCCTACTCCCCTGTTCCTGTTCATTTTATCAACTGCGAGATGATAAAGGAAGCCTCTTCTTCCATCATGCCCGCATAAAACCGCACCTATCATTTTCTCACCTTCAATATAAACATAGCTCAATTTTTCATTTCTTTCCAGAAAAGACTTGATACAATCATAACTGTCCGATTCCCCTAATCCCATTCCTTCTGTTTTCTCCCATAAAAGAATAGCTTCTTCATAGTCATTTATACTCATTTCTCTTATCAAGTTATCCACTCCTTCTTTATTCATGCTCTTGTCTGTATGCATCTAATATTACCAGATGCAAACATATATGTCTCTTCAGGTATTTTAATCTTTCCATGTTCAACCCAGATACTTTCATGATTACCGGCTTATAATTTTACAAACATTTTATTATTATAGTTCCAGTCATAGTTTCCATGAACTGTGAAACAAAGTTTCTCATTGATCAGTTCGAATTTCAGTTTCGCTGGAAAAGAACTTAATTCCAGGCAGTCTTCACCGGTATAGGTCATTGCCATGTAAGGCCAGAACAATGATGTATAGAACTGTTTCTTTTCATGGTCATAACTTATGACCCAGCGATTACTACCGTCAAGGAGCTTGTATGTACCGCAATATTTCTCTATATCCGCTACTGTCTTATCTGTTTTTAAATAGTGATAACCCGCATATTCAGTAATCTGCTTCACATAAGAGTCCCAGAGGTCATTGGAAGTATCAATCTTCAGCTTTGTACATAATAGGTCATCAAAGATTTTCTCCATTTGATCCTGTGAATATCTGATACTGTCAAAAATGCTTTCATCTCCTGTATAATCATGTGTTTCAAAATAACCATATGGTTCCGGAATACTTAGAATCAAATCTCTCCACCAGTCTCCCCGATCTTTAAAAGCTCTTTTAAAACTTTTTTCAATATCACTTCTTTTCAAGAAAATAATAAGCGGATGTAACGGGGTTAATATTTCCATGATCTGATCAAAATAGTCCTTTATCTGCTGTTCATTCCAAATACTGTCCAGAAGATATCTGTCAATGGAGTGTAAAAAGCAGCCTTCAGTTATGCATACCTGGTTCTTAAGAACAATGTCATCATAAAAGGCGCTCCATTTGTCAAGCATCACTTTCTTGTTTATTTCCATCCCTTCTAATGTATGAATGCAGCCTGCCTTAAATTCATCATGCCGGATGGGATGTTCAAAACATTCTTCATGAAGCCAATAAACGTTATCCAGCAATGATAGCTGCTCAGAGACACTCTTTGAAATTGTCGATTTACCGGCTGTTGACTGACCGTCAATAATTATTAATTTATGATTCATCTCATCACCCGAATTATTTTCATTAGTCTAAAATTCATATCTGCTCATTAATTATACCTTCTAAATATAACAAAATACAATACATCTCATATTTTCATATTTGCATCTTTGAAATCTGCCATATCAATTTCATAATCAACTGATGACTGCAACTCACCAAGCTGATTTTTCCAGGAGTCAATTCTGACTCCTGATTTTCTGAACCCTAATTTCTCATAGACATGCGAAGCTCTCCTGTTATTTATATTTGTATCTAAAATAATCTTTCTATATCCTGAATCATAAAATAATGAATAAATCAGCATGGATAGCAGTTTCGTTCCATAGCCTTTATCCTGTTTACTGAAATCACATATTTTAATCCCTATCTCTGCAATGCCATTTCCCTTATTCCGGTAATTCATTTCCCCTATAGGTATATCATCCAATTCGATAATCAGTCTTCGATGATTGTCATCATCTTTTAAAAGATCCCTGATAACCGATTCTTCTGAAACAGACAAACCATTCGGAAAACCTGCATGTGCCATCACTTTGCCGTCATTCCACCACTTACATAATACTTTAGCATCTTTTTCAGTAGCATTTCTTATTCTTAAATTTTCATATTGTAAATTCATCGCCAAGTCTCCATTGTTTG
>JAFGUQ010000233.1 GCA_016938455.1 Clostridia bacterium | reverse complement strand
GACAATAAAATCATATATTAAGTTCTTTTTCAATTTATGTATTTTTATAACATTCTTAACAGACTATTCAATTACCATTGTCACTTTCAGAATAAAGGGTCTGACCTTAATTATGCCGTTTGAATTGAATGTGTTTTCAGTTCCCAGAATAATATAGGTCAGATTGTCTTCGGTAAATACATATGTACAGTAATGAACCCCTCTTTCTAGCGTTATTATTTCTTCTGCTGTCATTCCTTCATAAGTGATCCTGACATTGTATTTAAAGCTCTCATCAACACTAAATGATGGAAATATTCTTTTATTCAGATTATCCATGTATGCCTGTGCAATGGTAGAGTTCATTTCAATTGAAATTCCACTATTTGATATTTTTATCAATGCATATCCGTTTTTTTCTAGATTAAGAGCATATTTCGTCGAACCCATTAGAGTGATTTCTCCTTCATATGAGTCTCTTATATATTCACCTTCAAAAGTTTCAGAGAATTTAGTAGAGAAATCATTGTTTAAAAGTGTGATCCTGATTGATTTTTTTTTAGCTAATTCATAAGCAGACATAGGGGTCTGACTAATAATGCTCATGTAGTTTGAAATGAATTCTTTGGCAAAAATAAATTGCATGATACCTGAAGACTCAACACTGCAATATACTAAGTATTGCTGATTAGCAGTTTCAATAAAATCATATGGTTGACAACCACCAGAATCGGGAATTTTCTTTATTTCACTGACTAAAAGATCATCGGAAAGCTTTGCGATGACTACTGCTCCTACATTCCCCTCTAGTTTTCCAAGAATCAACAGGTCATCTTCTTTATTTCTGATAATTTTAGCAACAGTACTGAAATCAGTTAAAATATGCTCGCTTTTAATTTCACCAGTGTTGTCAAATAACACTGCAAATCCATGAGTACTAAATATATTATCAATTGATGTAAGTTTTTCTTCATTTGAGATTTCACCCACTGCAAGAATATCACCGTTCTCAAGTACCAAGCATGAATGAAGCTTAGTGTACCAGTTTTTCTGAAAAGTTTTGTTGATAGAAACTTCGATACCAGCTTTCTTTTCAGGTGTTGGAGTTGGAATTGTAGTTGATGCTGGTGTCGGCGTTGGCGCTGGTGTCGGCGTTAGCGTCGGTGTTGGTGCTGGTGTCGGTGTTGGTATTGGTGTTGGTGCTGGTGTTGATGCTGGTGTCGGCGTCGGCGTCGGCGTTGGCGTCGGTGTTGGTGTCGGTGTTGGTGTTGGCGCTGGTGTTGGTGTTGGCGCTGGTGTTGATGTTGGTGTTGGTGTCGGTGTCGGTGTCGGTGCTGGTGTTACTGTTGTTGTAAGCAAAGGTGTTTTTGATGTGATCTCATCAATCTGCTCATTGGCATTATCAATATTCGAACTTACAAGAGCACTTTGATTGCAGCCAGTAAAAAACAGTATGCAAGTAAAAAGTAATACGATGACAGTTATTCTATTCATAAAAAATCCCCTTAATGAAATCTTGATAATATCATATATTAATTTTTAATATTTGACAATAAAATTAAATCTGTCAGAATTTGAATATTCAGTAGGCTGATATGAAAAATGCCACCACTCATTTTCATAAGGTGAAAAACCGTTTATCATCATACTCTCTCTCAATAGTTTCCTGTTATTAAACTGCTCCTCGGTCACTGATTGAGTAGTGTAATGAGATGCTTCTCCAAAGTAGTCGAAGCGAGTACCCATATCAAGCAGTTTCCCGGTTTTCAGATCAACTATTGAGACATCTACAGTATTTCCTTTGCTATGCCCCGATAAGGAAGCAATATAGCCATACTCGATTAATCTGCTTTTTTCTATAAAAGGATAATATATTTCTTTTGTGCTTACATCTCCTGTATCATTCACCCAGTTTACGAAGTCATCAACTGCCATTTGAGGTCTATAGGCATCAAAAACCACCAGCGATAAATTTAGTTTTAATAAGTTTTCCTGTACTGCTTTGAGAGCAATGGCAGTTTCATATGTCATGACGGCTGTGTTGCTTTCATAACCATCAACTTTTCTTCCAAGAAAATTGTCACCTGTATAATATTTGGCGTCAACCATTATGTCAGGAATGATTTCATTGACATAGACAAATCCGACAGGCAATCTGTTTGGCTGGGAAATATCATTGGTTGCAAATTCCTTATAGTCTTTTTCATCACCAATGATAATCAAAGGATTTTTAAAGGTATCAAGGCTTTCAATAATGAATTTCAGATTATCTTCATCGAGAGCAATGCACCCTCCTGTCGGTGAATCTGCACTTCGATAAATATGCATAAAAATGGCGCTGCCCATATTTTTCTGCTGAGTAAGATTATAGTCTATGAATACTCCATATTTATATACATCAAATGTAATGAGCTGTTCTGAACTATTGAATAATTTTTGGTTACCTTCAGAATAATAAACCAGCTGATTATAAAAGGATGATGATGAATCATCTACCCAGTGATGGTTTTCATTCACTTCTAAGAAAGGATAGCTCCCATCTATATCATCTTTGAATCCAAAAGCACTTCCAAAAGAAAAAATACCTGTCGGTGATTTATTGTCCCCTTCTTTTTCTTTGTTAATGCCATCTTTTCCCACTGTTGCCTTT
>JAFGUQ010000232.1 GCA_016938455.1 Clostridia bacterium | reverse complement strand
TTAGCTGATGGCAAATAAATTAAATGTATATGAAATTCTACGAAAACGGGAGAAAAACAGAGGAAATAAATAGATATATGAGAGAGGATATTATGAATAAAATGAAAATTGGTGTATTAGGAGTATCTAATCATTTTCTGACCAGGATTGTTCTTCCGCTGATGCAGTCAGATAAAGTCGAAATATATGGAATCGCTTCCAGAAACATTGAAAAAGCTAAAGATGCTGCCAATAGATTCGGCATTAAAAAACATTATGGTTCATATGATGATTTGTTGCAGGACAGCGAAATAGAAGCTGTTTTCATTCCTCTGCCAAATCATATGCATAAAGACTGGATATATAAATGCATTGATGCTGAAAAACATGTGCTTTGTGAAAAACCTTTGACTATGAACGCTGCTGAAACCGTTGAAGTCATGGAATATGTAAAAAATTCCAAATACAAAGTCATGGAAGCTTTCATGTACAGATTCCATCCGAAATGGCAGAAAGCCAAAGATCTTGTTGATTTAGGATATATCGGAAAAGTAACTCAAATTCATACTGTTTTTTCATATAACAATCAAGATCCAACCAACATTAGAAACATAAAAGAAGTTGGCGGTGGTGCCTTAATGGATATCGGATGTTATGCTATTAATTCCGCAAGATTCATTTTAGGCAAAGCTCCATTAAGAGCCATCTCGCTAATGACTGAACATGATGTTTTCAAGACAGACAGCATTACTTCTTCCATACTTGATTTTGGTGATTCCAGAGCACTTTTCACCACATCAACTACCAGCTTTCCTCAGCAGGAAGTAAAGATATACGGAACAAGTGGAATGATTTCAGTCACCATTCCATTTAATGACATAAGTGAAATCAAAGGAGCAATTCATCTGATAAACAGCCAGACAAATCAGATCATTGAATTTGAACCTGCTAATCAGTATCTCATTATGTTTGATGCCTTTGCTGATGCCATCAATAATAATTCGGATCTCCCATTCTCTTTGCAGGACAGTTTAGAAAACATGAAAACCATTGATGCTGTATTTGAATCTGCAGAAACCGGTGCATGGGTGTCTATAAAATAATCTCATTTCAGTATCTCACTGTGATTGACAATCAGAGTACTATATAAGAAGAGTACTTCCTGATTGTCAAAATCAATAAACTGATCAAGTACACGGTGATTAACCAGCCGTAAGTCAATCAGTGTTATTCTACTATATGTTGAAGCCAACAGCGGTACCAGACTATTTGCGAAGGAATCCTTGAAAACAATCAGCTCCCTGTCCGTCTTCGCTTTGTCATTTTCTATGATGACAATTGGTTTTGAGCCATATAAAAACAGATCATAAGAGTCAATGCCTCCCAGTGCGGATTCATCATATATTCCTTCCATGATCACTTTATCCGTGAAATCTTCAACTAACGAAATCTTTAAATGGCTGATATCATCATTATCAAGATAGACTAGTGTATCCGGATTCATATTAATTGATGCCTGGCCGTAATAGGCACCATAAAACGGGAAATATGATTTCTCTTCAAAATCATTTAAATCAAAATCATTTTCAAATTCCATAAACTGTCCTAACTGATCAATTACCTTGTTTAAGTGACTCTGCTTCCAGTGATGATCAGTAAAATAGTAATCATCTAGGGTCAAACTGTCAAATATGCTGATATAGGAAATATCCCCAGTGATATTTTCTCTCAGCCTCTTGAACATTTGATCATAATCCATAGTGAGAAACCTGCTGTCTTTGATAAAGTAATTTTTATCAGGGATAATCGAATAATATACTTTATGACCTTCTAAATACAACTCATATATCTTGTTGATTTTTTCGCTCATTCCATCTACACTTTCACTGTTTAACGGGTATTCTAATTTAAAAACATTATGTTCTGTCATATATAACCCGTTATTATCAGTCTTCCCAAAAATGTGCAGGTCAGTCAATCCTTTCAGCTTTCTGAAATAGTCTCTTAAAAAAAACTGGTCCAAGGCATATTTTTCAAAATTCTCACTGAACTGCAAGTCATACTCAACATCATTGAATTGAATCAGTTTTCTTCTCTCGCTGTATGAAACAGCACTGTCCTGAAGCACTATGTTAGCCAGTAAAGAACCTGTAATCAATAGTATGAATAATAAAACTGTCAGCTTATTTTTCATCTTTAAAACCTGAAATACAAAAATGGATTAAAAGATGAATCCACTATGTACCCTGTCACAATAATCATCAGCGTCAACAACCCTGCAGGTTGTATAAACTCCATAATTTTCCATGTTCCACGTTTTTTCAATCTGTCAAAACCCATTTTCATCATGGGGGTTGTTCCGGCAAAGGCTACAATGAAAAAGCCCAGATAACTTCTAAGGTAATAAACAGTTTCTCTATTAATGAACGGAATATCAAGAAAACCGAACATGCCTTTCAAATTAAGAAAAGCACTGCAAAGATTATCACTGTTAAAAATGACAAAAGAAATAATCACCAGAAAAATAACATAGATATGGTTGAATACTCCCGGTGTTTTTTCAAGAATTTTCAGCAAAAACACCTTCTCAAGCACCAGTATCAATCCGAAAAAAAGTCCCCAGATGATAAAGTTCCAGCTTGCACCATGCCATAGTCCTGTAAGCAGCCATACTATCAGAATGTTTCTGAGCCAGGATATTTTTGTCCCTCTGTTTCCCCCAAGAGGAATATAAACATAATCACGAAACCACGAACTGAGTGACATATGCCATCTTCTCCAGAACTCAGTAATGCTTTTGGAAATATACGGATAGTTGAAATTCTCCATGAATTTAAAGCCGAACATTCTACCTAATCCTATTGCCATATCACTGTATCCTGAAAAGTCAAAATAGATTTGAAGTGTAAAAGCAATGGCACCCATCCAGTAAAAAATTACTGATGGACTTCCTGTATTTGATATCAGCACACTTAATTCGCCTAAGGTATTCGCTAATATCACTTTTTTTGACAGTCCGATCACAAACCTGCTTATTCCACCGGCAAAAAGATCATAGCTACTTTCTCTGCTGTCTATCTGCTCCTGAATATCCCTGTAACGGACAATTGGACCGGCAATCAGCTGGGGAAACAAAGAAACATAAGTGGCAAGTTTTAGAAGATTTCTCTGAACCTTGGCTTGACCTCTATAAACGTCGATAGTGTAACTCATTGTCTGAAAGGTATAAAAACTGATTCCCACAGGCAGACGCAACCCAAGTGAGTGAATATTCATGTCAAAGATTGTGTTGATATTTAAAATGATAAAATCTGAATATTTAAAAAAAGCTAAAAGAGCGATATTGATAACAATTGATGAAATCAATGCCCTTTTTGCTTTTTTGTTTCCTCTGTTGTTCTCAATGATTATCCCGTGAATGAAATCAACTAAGCTTGAAAATAATAAGAGAAGTACATAGACCGGCTCACTGAAAGCATAAAATATAAGGCTTCCAACCAGCAGTACCATATTTTTAAGCGGTTTCGGAACTGAAAAATAGATAATCAGAATGACCGGTAAAAAATAATAGATAAAGCTGATACTTGAAAAAACCACAATGTACTCCCTTACCCTGCTATTCTTTATCCAATGCTAAAAAAGCATCTTTAATCTTCGTTGAATCATTATCCATGATTAAAACGATGGTATGGCCTACATTTTCAACCAGAATGTTTTCTGGTTCCACCCCGACACATATCCATTTCATCCCATCCGCATTTTCCTTGAGCTGCTTTTTAACATCATCAATATTGGCATTCCCGTCAACTTTTAAAAGCACGATGGAGTGAGGATGTACATTGATCATCGGTTCTGCAGCAACTGCTTCAATATAAGTGATGTCTGCTTTCCCTATAAAATATTCCTTGTTTTCTTCATCTAAAACGGTAAAAAACATTCTGTCAGAATCTATCTCTGCTGCAGCATGCAGTTTCCTGAGTATTTCCTCAAGAGAACCTGTGAGTTCTTTTTCCTCTGGTTCAGGTGTTGGTGTAACCTCTTGAGATGGTGAAACTGCCGGTGAAGAAGTTCCCGCTTCATCTTGATTATTCTTAGAGGCACATCCTGCCATTGACAATATGACTACTGTCATTAATAAACATAAAACTATTTTTTTCATTACTGTCTCCTTTTTTATTCTTTCTTTTAAACGATCTAAAAAGGAAATAGTTCCATGTTATTTTTTTACAATCCTGTCTTTCCACTTGTAATAGTTAATGCTGCCGGTCGAGTTGGTCAGATCATTCTTACCGAAACTTATTTCCGGAGCTTTGAAAACAGCAGCATTCATATAATCAATTCTGGTAACCATAGCCGCTTCATACTCAACTTTTTCATCATCTTCTTTAAAAACTGCAAGCAGTGCATCTGTAGTAAAATCACCATATGTCGCTTTTCCTGCTTCAAATCCATATGAAGGCTTTGTCTTCAAGTCATAGATTCCTTTTTCAAGGTCCATCTTATGAGCGACTGTATAGGTTGATTCGTCAATGTCAAGTTTCAGACTCATGCATTTACCATCGCCTGACAGGTTTGATTCAGCACTGGCAATGATAAGGTCATTCCTTGCTTTATCTTTTGCATTTTGTTCAGGCATCAAAAGAGTTACAAAATATACATATTCATCTCTTAAAAGAAATTCAGAAAAATATTGAGAAACACACTGCTGTCCATCTGTTCCCACTCGCCTAATGCTCTCTACAGAAGTTTTCAGGTCATTTCTCACAAAAGCGACTCTAAGTCCTAAGTCTTCTGTTCCTTCAGGCCCTGTGTGTTTTGGAGTATTTGATTTAAGAAAATAACTGGTTTCATTATCTTTTGTAATCTCACCTGAAAACCACATCGGCCCGAAAGTATACTCATATTGCTTTGTTGCTTTGATGCTGTCTATGACGGCAAACACATTCTTATCGACAAAATGACAGACTGTTCTATCCCATACTGTATGATGGTGAGTATCATCAACACTTGTTCTGCTGATTTCAACATCATTCATGACATGATAATATATTTTTTCTGTGTTGACTTTAAGATAGGTCCCGATATTCTTTGAAAACTCAAGTAATCCCTTTTCCTGATAAATTCGTCCATTTCTCATGACTACCCTGTTATGATAAAAATCAGCTCTGTAGTGACCATCTGTAGCAATGGCATCTCTATACCCGCCATCAAACAGTAATGGTTTCCCTTTGTAATAATACATGACGATACTGTTCTCATCTGCATGACCATGATGATTTTTTTCAGCAGGGGCAGGGATTGTATGCAGCATATTCAATCGTGCAGGAGCAGCAAAATTCCCTTCATCCCTGTAATTCAAAAGAAAATAAGTGTCGTCATTCTTGTTTCTGAAGCAGATTTTCTTTCCGATCAGATCTTCCATGACTTCTCCGCTTTCATATGGTGGTAAAATCGGCTCCACTTTGTTTTTACGGATGACATCAGCAGACAGCAGATAAGCACGGCACATCCATAATGAATAAGCTCCCCCGGTTTCTCCATAGAATTTGACACCGAAATCAACCAGTTTCATCGCAGCATATTTCACCCTGCCATCACTGAATTTACTGGCAGCCCACTCAAGGAATGAAATACCAAGTGCCGTGCATCCGAATTCTCTCGGATGACTGTCACCATAATCAGGCATTCCTCCTTCTGGAGTCTGTATATGAGTATAATATGCTGAGTAATATCGTAAAACTGTTTCTATCTTTGCATTCCACTTTCCTGTTTCTTCCAGGTATTCCATTAAACAGACCAGCCAGATTCCGTTATAGAAAGCGGTATCTTCAATGGTCCATCGTCCCAGTGATTCTTCTGCCAGCATATGAGACATTTTTTCACATTTCTCTGCTTCTTGGCTCTTTGGGAATAATTTTGCGAAATACATCATTGAAGTATATCTTAGGCCGCATCGGTTGAATCCACCCCATTCAGGAAGACGGTATAGAAACCGCATCATACTTTCAGCAATCGGCAGAAATCTGGTAAGTGAGGTTTCATCGATTACTTTATTTTCATATAATTTCAATAATCCTTTTAAAAACGGTCCTCCAGCAAAGCCGGCTTCTACAATCTGCAGTGTATCAAAGTCCCATTCTGAAAGTGCGGTTCTGTTCTTTACAATGGAATAAATCTCAATGACTCTTTCAAACAATTCCAATGCAATCTCTTTGTAATGATCTCCATAACCCTCAAGATAAAGTGTAGCAGCCCCTAAAATGCAGTAACCATATTGAATTTCACCAAAAACCAGTGTCAATGTTGTTGTCTGATTGAACTGCCCGTTGAATGTATCAAGGCCATTAAGGCATTTTTTGTAATCATGGGTTTCATAAATTTTCCAGGTGTTATCCACGCCTTTTTGCACCATGTCCAGATAGGTTTTATCATCTGTGACATTAATATCATTAAATTGCATCCGATTTTCCCCCTTAGAATATATCAAATATTGCTTATATTCTAACACACTGAAAATATTATTCCACTATTTATCCATATTTGTTATAATCTTACCATGAATAAATCATTGACATATGATATGTTACTTTTAAAAGTCGTGACACTGCTGCAGAATGAAACCGATATGATAGCGAATCTTTCGAATCTTTCAGCACTTTTGAATGAAAATCTTCCAGAGATTAACTGGGTAGGTTTTTACCTTATTAAGAATGATGAGCTTGTCCTCGGGCCTTTTCAAGGTAAAGTGGCATGTACCAGAATCAAATTAGGCTATGGTGTCTGTGGTAAAAGTGCTCTTCTGAAAACACCATTAAGAGTTAGTAATGTTCACGAGTTTGATGGCCATATCGCTTGTGACAGTGCTTCCAATTCAGAAATTGTCATCCCGTTGACAGTTAATCATCAGGTCATAGGCGTTTTAGATATTGACAGCTATGTTTTTGACAGGTTTGATGCTGTTGACCAGATGTATCTTGAACGAATAGTAAATGAGCTGGAGAAAACCCTTTAATTGATTTCACAATAGTTCACTGATATATTTTTGATAAGCTGAAGCAATCGGATATTCATCTACAATTTTATCAGCTGCTTCAAATGTCATGCCATCGCATTTGTTATTGACCATGATATGAAAACCCGCCATGTCCCATTCGATATGTGAAAACAATGCTTTTTCTTTTTTCACAGCAGCAATTGAAAGCACTTTCATACCCCATTTTTCTATTGTCTCAATTACTTCATCTTTATCATGATGACCATCCATCACCGGGAATTCCCATAACCCTTCTAAAAGTCTGTTTTCTCTTTTTGTTATGGCAAACCGGTTCTTGAACTGGATGATTAAAACAGTTTTGTCTTCTTTTCTCCTTACTCCCTGCTTATCCCTGACAGGGAGTTCATTCTGAAGCATGCTTTTTTCAGCAATGCAGAAATTCATGACAGGGCAGTGAATACAATCTGGTGATTTCGGAGTGCATATCAGTGCACCTAATTCCATCAATGCCTGATTAAAATCTCCAATGCTGCTGTCAGGTAACAGCTTTTCAACCATATCAGTAAAACGCTTGCTTACAGTAGGCTGTAAGATATTGCCATAATCGCCATATAGCCTTGCCATGATTCTAAGAACATTCCCGTCAACTGCACACACTTTTTCCTGAAAAGCAATGGAAGCAATGGCTCCTGCTGAATATTCACCGATTCCTGCTAAAGTCAGCAGATCCTTCTTATTGTCATAGAGCTTCCCGTTATTGTTTTCAACTAAATGGATGGCTGCTTTTTTCATGTTGATTACTCTTCGATAATAGCCAAGCCCTTCCCATAATTTCAGTAGGTCCTGATCACTGGTTCTGGCTAAATCGATAATCGTTGGAATGTGCTTGAAAAACTTCTCAAAATATGGAATCACTGTGTCGACTCTGGTCTGCTGAAGCATTATTTCAGATAACCAGATTCTGTAAGGTGTCGGTTTACTTCTCCAAGGCATCTCTCTTTTATTCTTCTGATACCATTCAAGAAGAGCTTTCTGAAATTTGTTACTGTCTGTTTGACTCTTCATTATCTGTTCCATGCAATCAATTTCCTCACTTTTTTGAATTATATAATAAAGGATAAGTCAAAACAAGATTTCAAATATAAAAACATATAAAAAGAAACCACTGTGTGATAAAATGAATCACATGTGTAATAAAATATTTTTTTGCATGTAAAGGGGTTACAAATGGATAAATTTAGAAAACTGCTAATTTTGTGTTCAATCGTTTTTATGATTGTTCTTTTTACAGGGTGTGATGCCAAATTAAGTAAAGTATCGCCAAAAAGCGGTGCTGTAGGAGAAACCATTACACTCAAGGGACATTTTTTCGGTGATTCTGCCGAAGACTCAAAAGTTTTCTTTGGCGATGTGGAGGCTGTAATCAGTCTCTGGAGTAAAAGTGAAATAAAAGTTAAAGTGCCAGTCGGTGCAGAAACAGGAGAAATTTATATTGTAAAAGATGAAAAACAGAGCAAGTCAATTTCTTTTGAGCTTATAAAAGAGGAATATGAAGTTCTTTTTGAAAAAACAGTAAAGCCATCTGATAGCGAGGTCACCGCAGGTACAGAGGATATCAGCGTCACACTACCGCCTGGTATCATCAGCAGTGATGAGCAGCTCACTATTTCAAAGGTATTAAATGCTCCTGGTTTCTCTGATGAGATCTATGAACAGACTGATGTCTTCAGTATTACCCTCGGAGATAAAACAGCTTTCAATGATGCTATGGTCATTGAGTTCAGCATTGACGAAAAACTTGATGATTGCAGTTATATCCGAGCTGCATACTGGGATGAGCAAAGCCTTGAATGGGTTGAAGCACCTTCCCATGTAGACATGAATAATAGAATAGTACGTGTTTACACTGATCATCTGACAAACTGGAGACTCTTCGCACTTAAGAAAATGTATTCAGTTTATGAAAGCAAACATTTCCTTGTTGCATATAACAGAAAAGAAAAAGCCGATGTGGATAATGTAAACACTGCAACCAGCATGGAAAGTCTTGCAAAGCAGCTGGGTGATATTCTCGATGAATCTTACTCATCCTATTACAATGTCCTTGGGGTCAGCAATACACCTCAGTTTCAGTTAATCGCGTATGAATATATCGCCGCGACATTAAATCCAAGAAGCTGGTATAGCAGTACAAAGGAAATAGTGGATACCAGAGCCATTGTCATGCTTTCCTCTTCATATAATAAATATGGAGCAGAATTCGGCTGGATAAGCAAGCATATTAAGCTGCCTTCAAAATACAAAGATTCAGAAGATATGAAAACCACCGCTGCTCATGAACTGTTTCATGCTTTTCAGAATTATAAGCTGAATGTAATGACTATGAATAACAATCGCTGGCTGATGGAAGCAACCGCTGAATATGCCAGTTATTATGTCGGGAACAATCTGGAGATAAAAACGATTCACACCTATACGAGAACTGATAAAAATCTTCAGTTTTATGAAAACAGAGCAGGTGGTCAGGAATATGGCATGTCCAGTTATATCAAGTATCTTGTCGATAATGGTTCTGATTTCGGGACTCTCTGGAATACCATTATCTCAGACAGCTCTTCCCCGACACAGGGGTTGGACAGTTATGTCAAGACATTGACTGGCACAGGCAATGATATCAGGTATAAGCTTTTCTGGCAGGATGTACTGACAAACAGCAATCGCCCGGCTTTTTCATTTGTAGATATCGGGGTCAGAGCTAAATCTTTCGGCGGGAAAAAAGTGATAACCATTCCAATGACTATCGTAAACGATCTGTCAATGACTGCTGTCTGGACAGAGGCAAAGACATATAACAGTGACGGGAGAAAGTCATTTATTGTTGAGATTGACGGAGATTTACCTGATGGTGTCTGGATTGATGTCTTTAAAATGAGCGGGTTTAACAGAGATACCATTTCATATCAGAGAGTAGATGGCGGACAGAAACCTGTTGGTTCACTTAACAGCAGTCGAGACTATCTTGTGGTAAATTTCACTGAAGGCAACAGTGAAATCATGATGATAACCGCATATGGCAATAAAGCCGGAAAGAAAGTCAATGTGAAAGTAAGCGATATTTCTCTTATTCTTAAACCTTCTAAAATAGAAACAACAGAACCTGATAAATTATATAAGTTTGATGCTACAGCAGATAATATCCCCAAAATGATTTCTGATGTCACCGTCAGCTGGGAGCTTGAGGATGGTACATTTCTTGGTTCAGAAGATTATAAGAACAAGAATGGGCGTATCAAAGGTCGTTTAGCTTATGAGTTTGAAGAAAATAATATTCAGAATATCATCGCAAAAGTGACCGATAAATCAACCGACAAGGTCATCGCTGAAGGGAAAATACAAATCAGTAAAACAGATATTCTAACTATATCAGTAACCCCGAAGACTCCTGAAGTTAATCAAAAAGCTGAAATGAAGACTCAACTCATCTCTGGCTTATATTATAAGTGGGAGTCAGGAGACGGAAACAGTCAGGAAAAAATAGACCTTTCAAAAGCAGAATTCAGCTATAGTCAACCTGGACGCTATCAAGTCAAAGTCTCGGCTTATGAGAACAGCGGAATGACTGTTTTAAAAGCATTTGGTACAACTGTTGTGGAGGTTCAATCTGTAGATGTTTCACCTGTTCCTGCTGAAACACCCGAGGCATCAAGTGCTGCTTTGACAAGATGGCTTGCTTTTGATAAAGCAGAATACCTTCCAGGTGACAGAATGACTGTAAAAATCGAAAGCAATCATTCTGTGACAAGCACTTATGAATCTGTAAATCATTATAAATGGTCTGCAAAACCTGCTGATGACAAAACTGCTGCTATGTATAAACAGGCAACAGGTAAGGATATTCTTTATACAGATAAATCAGGTGAACCAAGCACCATTGCTCCTGATGTGCCTGGAACTTATCTGGTGACAGGTGTTTTTATCCAGGAACCTGATGTAACTATCAGTGGTACTTTTATTGTCAAGGAAGGTAATGGGGGCTACTGGAAAAGAGTAGATTACAGCTATCCGGATCCCTTGTCCAATGACACCACCACTACCAGCAGCAGTGATTCGAGAATAAAAACCAGAGCTGTCAGCAAATCAACAAAAACTACCTTCGATTTAACAAACACAACCACTTATCCTGACGGAAAAGTGGAGACGACAACATATATCATCAGCTGGGATGATCTGCCCGAAAAACTGATTCCAGGTGAGGAAATAAGTTTCAGCTATAAAAGTCAGACAATCAGTGATACCACAGATACAGCTTCAACATCAGGACTAGGCATTTATTATGACGGCTGGGGGAACACTAAGGGACTGGTATCTTCTACTTCAAGCACAGATGGAAAATCAAGCGCTTCTCCTGTCATAGTAGTATTTAAGGTACCTGATTACGGGTCTGTCGGTAATGCAGCGAAAAAACTGGAATTGCTTTCAGGTATTGGGTTGAAAACTGAAGACAAAGGCATGCTTATCATAAGTAATTATTTTTATGCCATTTATGCCAGTTATGAGTATGTTGAATAACTGAATTCAAGTAATAAAAAGCATTTTAATTGTCATGATTAAAATGCTTTTTTATTTGCGCTATTTCAGATAATCGATGATTGTCTTGTTAATCAATGAGGCTTTTTCATGGTTAATGGCATGTCCGGTATTCTTTACGATCAGATAATTGATATTCATCTTTTTTAAAAGGTCTTCTGATTCACGGCTGTAAGCAATCGGGTCTTCATCACCAATCATTACAAGCATCCTCTTGCTTATGTTATTGACTTCATCATCTGTCAAAGGTGTCATTTTATGGAATCCCATTGACATATTATTAAAATATTTCAGTAGTAACATCCAGTGTTCCATCAATGCCGGATTCTCAGTAAAGACAGCACTGTCTTCTCCTGTCAGTTTATTAAGAAGCCTGATGACATTTTTCTTTGACGGGAAAAGAGCTTCCGGCAGGAACACTTTCAGCATTTTGGATACAGATACTCTTTTCCCATATAGAAGACCTCCTGCCATGGAAACTGTTTTATCAATTTTTTCAAGGTTTCTCGGTCCATAATTCTGTATGATTCCTGCCCCGTTTGAAACACCAATAAGACTTGGATGATCGACTTTCAGTCCGTCTATGACTTCATCAACCCATTTGATCTGATTGAAATCTCCATTATATTTCTCATTTGGAATACTTTTATTCGGTCCCCCTATGGTGTCAACCGCTATCAGATAGAAATGTTCTGACAGCTCTTTTGCATTGAAAAGCCACATGATGGCTGAATTGTCACCGACACCATGGAACATGATGACAGTCCTTTTCCGGCTGTCTCCTACCTTGATGACATGAGTCATCCCATAGGTTGTCTGTATATCTTCCTCTATATATTCTACATCCCACATTTTTAATAGCTTGTCATACGATTGTAAAATAAGTTGCTTTCCTTTTTCATTTTTAAATACTTTCATCAGCTGGCTTCTTTCTCATAAACCTCAACACCATTTCCGCATCAGGAAACAATTCCTTGTTTCTTGTCTGCAGTTTTGTTATGACCAATCCCTGTATAAACGAAAAATAAGCGATAGCAAGTATTATGGGATCATCATTAATAATATCTCCTTGTACCTGACCTTCCTGTATGATTTTCATTAATGCCTGAATCGGTTTTGGTGCGGATTCTTTCGCGATCCTGATCGCCTGCTCAGGGATGGCTTCACCTGTGGTTGCCTGAAGTAATATCAGTCTGAAGTGTTCCATTGAGAGGCTGTCTTCAGACAGCATGGCTTCAGTCAGACAGAAAATTTTATCAGCTGCACAAAGATTAAGCTTATCTGCCTGCTTAACAGCGTATTCTCCTCCAGAAGAGGCCAGTCGCACAATTTCAATAAAGATATCATCTTTTGATTTGAAGTGATTATAGATGAATCCCTGACTGAAACCTGCCTGTAACGCAATGTCACTGATCCTTGTAGCCGCCAGTCCCTTTTTCGAGAACACTTTCAATGCATTCTCTATAATTTTCCTTTTACTACCGTCACCGACACTTGAATTGAAGTTATCTTCAATCTCCTTAATCAGTAACCTGCTTTCTTTTCTCATAAACACTCCTTTAATCAGCACAATATGAATGAACGTTCATTCATATTGTAACTGTTTCAACAAGGTATGTCAATTGTTATGATAAATATTTCATTGGAGTTTTCTTAAAAGACCATTACGAAACTTTTACGTTAATATTTGCCTGCTTAAACCATTTTCCAATTTCAGTCATTTCTTCTTTAGTGGGAGTTTTTAATGATGCCAGTTCATAGGGAATGGCAAGACTCTCATATTTACTTCCACCAAGACTGTGGTATGGAAGAAGTTCAACTAAATCGATTGGTAGATTTTTAATGAATTCGATGAGTTTCTGCATGTCTTCTTTGCTGTTATTGATACCTGGAATCACAGGTATTCTGATAAAAACATGTTTTTTAAGCTGAACCAATTTTTTCAGATTAGCATGAATCAGGTCATTAAAAGCACCGGTATATTTTTTATGTTTTTCCCTATCCATCATTTTAAGATCAAAAAGAAACAGATCTGTATAATCGATGATATGCATAAATGACCCGAAAGGTACGTTCCCAGCAGTATCCACTGCGGTATGAATCCCTTCTGATTGACACTTTTTTAATAGTTCTTTCAGAAATAAGCTTTGTAGCAGAGGTTCTCCTCCGGAAAATGTCACCCCTCCATTAGAATCTTCATAAAAGGTCAAATCTTTTCTTATTTCTGTCATGACTTCCTCTACTGTCATATTTTTCCCTGACATCTGCAGGCTTTTAGAATAACACTGAGAAACACACTCTCCACATAATTGACATCTGTCTTTATAATAAACTTTTTTTTCGTCAATCATTTCATATCCGTGATTTCTGCAAACTGCGATGCAGTTACCGCAGCCAATGCATTTATGACTGACAATCTGTAATTCTTTTTTGCTATTGATAGACTCCGGATTATGACACCATATGCATTTTAAAGAACAGCCTTTAAGAAAGACAGTCGTTCTTATTCCTGGTCCGTCGCTGATTGAAAACCGCTGTATGTCAAATATTATTCCTTCCATGACTACCCTTCAACAATTCTGTTCACTACCAGCTGTCTGAATTCTTCTGAAAGACTGGCAAAGTAAGCACTGAAGCCTGTGACTCTGACAACCAGTTCAGGATATAAAGAAGGGTCCTTATGAGCTTCCAATATTTTCTCCTTGCTGATAAGGTTAATGTTAAGTAAGGTTCCTCCCATATGAAAGAGGCTCTCAATAAATGAGACAATCAGTTTGATTCCTTCTTCGGTGGCACCGATTTTAGGGTCGAATTCAAGCTGTAACGGAGCGGTATTTCCATATCCGCACTGTACTGATGCCACCGCTTTAGCCATTGCTGTTGGAGTATCACCATCTGAAAAACCGGGATCTGGATTAGCTCCATGCGATATTGGCATATGAGCATGTCTGCCGTTGGCACTGGCACCGATTTTTTTACCGAAAGGAATCGTGTTAGCCCATGAGAAAAGACCGGGAATCATATTTCTTCCTTCAGGTGTCGGTTTTTCTTTGACAAGCTGTGTAAATGTTTCTGAAATTCGTTTTGCGAATTCATCTCCGATTGAATCTCCGTTTCCAAATCGTTTTATATTTTTAAGCATCAGTCTGATGTTCTCAGCTCCTTCAAAGTCATTGTTGATCACTTCTTTCAACTTTTCCCAGCTGATTCTCTTTTCAATTTCCACACGTTGTTTAATTGCGGCAAAGCTGTCTGCGACAGTGGCCAGTCCTGCTCCGTCCACACATAAATTATAATATTCAACTCCGCCGTTGCTGATGTCCAGTCCTTTTTCAATCGGTCCATGACATAATAAATTCAGCATTAATTCAGGGAACACTTTATGCATATGTTTCAAATGAAAATCCATACCTGCTGCAATAGTATCCACTGCAATAGAAAGATGTTTCACAAAACTGTCCCATATTCTTTCAACAGACGGAGAATGCTCTGAGTCATTGATTACTTCCTTAAAGGCGACATCATACACTGCGAGAAAGCTGATCTTGACAATATCATTTAAAGTGTATTCTCTACCTGGAAGCGCACACCAGTGACAGCCTGTTTTTTCACGTTGTCTGGCAAGTTCAATCGGATACCCGTTTTTCATGAAGCCTTCAACTACCGCATCATGCCCCAAAAAGCTTGGTGTTCCCATATCATCTTCAAACAGATACTTAACAGCCAGTTCAAGCACCCCTTTATCCATATTGTCGTGAACTCTCAGACAGATACTTGTTGGGATTCTGATTCTATGAGCAGCTTCAATCACAAGATATGTCAGTTTATTCGTTCTGTCCCTGCCATCTTCATAAGTACCACCGATTTCATAATATGCATTATCAACTACCAGTAGACAGGCTAAATGGAAAACAGCTTCTTCTTCAGTCAAGATTCCTTCTTTGATATCCCTTTCATAAAAAGGTCTAAGATATTTATCGATTGAGCCTCCAGCACCGTTAAAGTCATACATGACAGCAAAAAGAATGAACCAGGCCACCCATTGACATGCTTCATGAAATGTTTCAGGAGCACTAATCAGTAATTTCTCATTAACAGAGGCCATTTTCAGGAGATTTTCTTTTATGTCTTCTCTTGTCTCTGTTTCAGCCATTACTTTTGCAGCTGCTGCATGTCTTCTTATCATGTCAAGCATACCAAGGACAACATCTCTTTCTGCTTGATAAAATTCTTTCTTGTCTTCACCATGCAGTTTCTCATATTTATTGATTTTTTCAAGCAATCCGTCAAATCCAAGAGTAAGACCCATTTGAATATCAACATTGAAATGTTGAATCCCTCCGATACCATGAACAAGGTCGTATTTTTCCTGAAGTTCATGTAAAAAAGAGTAGTCTATGCGTGAATCCCATTTCGGTTTTTTTATATCATAAAAACTGTACATCCATCCACCGGCAAGTGAACTCATCGGATTAATATAGACAGGATGCGATTCCAGAAGTTTCCTGTAATTCAATCCAGTCATTTTAGCTCCATAATATTCACCGTCATCCTGATCGCTTTCAGGTGTAAAGGTAAATGACTCTGGCGGTGCAATTAATCCTTTATCATCCATATCCCAATAGCCATCAGTTCCATAGATGCGCTGTTTCTCTTTTGTCTGAATCATTTTTATCTCTCTGATTCTGTCAAGTCTGTCCTGATAAGATAGTGCTTTACTCATTATGAACTCCTAAATGTTTCTAAATTCTATAAGCATTATATACAATCGGATATGGATTCACAATATCATTTGAAAACTTTTATTTCTGTGCGTCATATAACTTTTTAAATGCTTTAAGCAGGTAAAGAAATATATCTTCTTCATAAGCTCTTCGCCATAATCCTTCATGTATCTTTTCCTGTTCAATATACCCGGTCAAGATTGCTCTCAATGTATCAAAATCAGCAGATTCAATCAATGGAATATAGTCATCCTGATATTTCTCGTAAAAGGCAAGATATTCTACATAGTTCGGCATAAGAATCTGAGACTGATACACTTCATGAATAAACTGCTCAAAATTCTCATCATACTGAATATATGATGTTTTTCCCATGCTGATGACAACAGCAATATCATTATTATTATCTTCAAAATATGGTATATATGAGATGATTGTCTTTACATTTTCAATACTTGGTTCCATGACAACGCTCCTTATCGATTATCGACGAGCCTGCACAAATGGTGTGCCTATATTATATCATATCATTCTACTTGATTTATATTTGACTTATTTCTTAAAGAAATATGGAAAATCATTGAAAAAAGCGGATAGACAGCTGCCAGCAGTACACCTGCTCTTAACCCGAACTGTTCACCGGAAATTAAGAAAGTCTCAGGCGCTATTCGTATGGAAAAATCTGTGATGATTCCTGTCAGCCATGGCCCGACAGAAGCACCTATATCACCTCCGGCTGCTAAAAGTGCAAATAAGGCAGCACCGGCAAAAGGCAGTTTTCCAGAGGCTACCACTAAGGTACCAGGCCATAAAAGACTGACACACAATCCTGAAATAATACAGGCAGCAACAGACAGCCATGCAAAAGGTGATAATGCCACAATCAGGTAGCAGACAGCGGCCAGCATTGATCCGTAAATAAGAACTTTATTAATATTAAATCTGTCTCCGAAAATACCATATATCAGTCTTCCCATACCAAGCATGAAAGCAAATCCGCAAAGTGCAATCATATCTCCGGTTAATTTAGGAAGGAGCAGCCCTTTTTCCATAAAAGAGGACATCCATTGCCCCATGACCAGTTCTGATGCAGCACCGAAAGCAATGGCAAAAAAAGCTATTATGAAAATCGGATTAGCAATCATCTTTCGTATTTTCATTTTAGCGATACCCTGATGCTTTACAGCCAATGGAACTTTCATGAATAAAAAAGTATTGAAAATCGGCAGCAGCATCCAGAATGCAATAATGATGCTGAAGTTTATTTTCAGAAATATGCAAAGTGTGGTTATCAGTATGACGGCTATCTGTCCCCAGGCATAAAAGGAATGAAGTAAAGCCATCGGCTTAGAAGCCTCCTCAGATGGAATGGCATCGACAATCGGGCTTAAAAGAAGCTCAAATAGTCCTCCTGCACCGGAAAAGATAATGGTGGCAATGACAAATCCGATGAATTCATTCGAAATAAACAGATAAGGTGTCAGTGCAAACAATGAGAATCCCACCGCACAAATGATGTTCCCCGCAACGATGAATCGTCTGAACCCGTACTTATCAACCACTTTGCTGAACAGAATATCAACAAACACCTGTGTGATGAAATTAATTAATATCAGTAATCCTAATTGTGAATAGGAAAAGCCAAACTGTTCTTTCAACGGAATAAAAAGGATAGGTGTTAAGTTAATGACACTGGCATGAACAATATTTCCGATGTAGCATGCAGTCATTGTCATACGATATGATATTGTCTTACCCATTATTGCTCCTGTTTCTGTTTGTCTTTTTAGTCTATCTGCATTATCCCTATCCATTTTACTACAATTTATCCGGGAATCAACAATATCTTCAGATTTCTGTTTTTCAGTCGTTAATCAACTGATTTACCTTGCCAAGGTCCCTGTTCCTGCAAACAATCGGCTGTTTATTGTCCTGATATATATTAATTTTCTCTACAAACGTTTTCACCCCATTTTCCCGGTAAATAATCCCGAGGGGATATTTTTCTGTCTCCATTACTTTTTTAGCAGCATTTTCTTTATCACTGGAATCATAATGACTATCAAGTGAATATGTGTTTTCCTTATACCATGCAAAATTATTGGTTTTATTAAATGTCACACAAGGCTGGAAAATATCAATCAGAGCATACCCTTTGTGCTTAACAGCTGCTTTTATGATATCTGTCAGCTGGTCAATGTCACCAGAAAAGGCCCGGGCAATAAAGGTAGCTCCAAGTGATAATGCCACTGCTAAAGGATTGAACGGCTGATTTATGACTCCATCAACCTGAACATTGGTCACAAATCCTTTTTGAGAAGTTGGTGATGCCTGCCCTTTTGTTAGACCATAAATCATATTATTATGAACAAGATGCGTGATATCGGGATTTCGACGAATATTATGAATGAAATGATTTCCACCTTCACCATACATGTCTCCATCCCCTCCTTCTGCAATTACAGTTAAATGCGGGTTACATGCCTTGACAGAAACAGCCACTGGAAGCCCTCTTCCGTGAAGTCCGTTGAAGAAGTGGCAATTCACATATTGAGGCATCTTTGCTGCCTGTCCGATTCCTGACACAAGGACAGTATGCAGTGGATCTGCTTCTAATTCCTGTAATGCCCTGATCAATGCTTTTCTTATGGAATAGTTACCGCATCCCGGGCACCATGCTATGTCAATTTCATTTTCAAATTCAAATGGTTTCATTTTGTTGCCTCCTTAAGTCTGAGGTTAATCTCTTCAATGCTGAATGGTTCTCCGTTGTATTTCAATATTCTAATATCTGCTTTGACATCAAGATACCAGTGAAGCAGATTGGCAAACTGCCCTGTTGCATTATTCTCGACACAGATGATTTTCTTTGCTTTTCTTAAATATGGCAGCAATTTGCTGCTAAGCGGATATACCTGTTTAATATATAGAAAAGAAGTGCTGTCTTTGCTTTCTCTAACATATTCTTCCAAGACTCCATAGGTGGATCCCCACCCTATAATGAGATTATCATACTCACTGCTCCCGATCAGATTTGCTTCCTGGTAATCATCAAGAATCAGTTTTTCTTTCGCAAGCCTTTTATCATTCATCTGTACCCTGATATCAAAATCCTCAGTCAGCAATCCATTTTCACCATGTTCATCACTGTCAACTTTGACAAACCCATCACCAAAACCAGGAACTCCTCTTATTGAAACCGGATGATCTGAAAGTTTATAGCGCAAATACCCGCTATCTGTTTTTTCGATGAACTGTTTCAGGTATTTTTCTTCAAAAAACATTTTTTTCATTTCGCCCATGCTTTCAAGAAAATACTGGTCAGTAAGAATAATAACCGGAACCTGATACTTATCAGCCAGATAAAATGCTTTCTGCCCTAAGAGGCATGCATCTTCCAGCTTTCCAGGTGCTAAAATAATTCTCGGGAATTCTCCGTGTCCGGCATAAAGGGCTAAATTCAGGTCTCCCTGTTCTGTTCTGGTCGGAAGTCCAGTGGCAGGACCCGGACGCTGTGCGATGTGTATGACACATGGTGTTTCTGTGATTCCTGACAAGCTCAAAGCTTCTCCCATCAGAGCAAAACCGCCTCCTGAGGTAGTAGCCAGACCTCTGGCACCGGTATACCATGCTCCAATAACCATATTTAGTGCTGCAATTTCGTCTTCAGCCTGCTCGACCAATACATTGAATTCTTTTGCTTTCTTAGACAGATAGATCAGCACTCCGGTACTTGGTGACATAGGATATGAGGCTACAAAATTGCAGCCCCCAGCTAAAGCTCCGATTGACAGAGCAGTGGTACCGTCAATCATTTTATAATCATCAGCCATGCTGTTTTTTGCGATTTCTTTTATCATTGCCGTTTTCTTGTAATGATTGTACCCCAGGGAAAAAGCCTGAATATTTGCTTCTATGATTTCTTCTTTTAATTTTTTGAAATTACTTCTTATGATTTGTTCACAAATGCTTGTTTCAAGGGAAATCATCCTGGCAATATACCCAAAAAGAATGGTGTTGGCATAAAGCTTATTTCCTGCAGTCTTCGACAATTCAGTTAAATTTAATTCAATCATCTCATATTTCTTTTTATTGTCTTCACTCAAGAAAGAACTCTCACCTATGATAACTGTTTTTTCATGAACCCGCTTTTTCAATCTGTCAAAACTGTCATTATTCAATAAAAAAAGAACATCAATATCATTTCTGTACGCATATACCTGCTTATCAGAGATAACAATCTCAACTGTATTGTTTCCTCCTCTGACTCTGCTCATGACTTCCTTATTGGAAAACACATGATAGTCACTTTTTATTGACTGTACCAAAAATTCCTCGATGGTTTGAAGTCCTTGACCCGCTTCCCCGGAAAGAACAATGGTTAATGTTTCTTTCATTTCGAATCCTCCTTATCCTACTGTCACTCTGTTCCTGCCTTCATTTTTACTTTTATATAGCAGCTTGTCTGCCCTATCAACTGCAATCGCTCTATGTTCATATTTATCAACCATGGTAGCACCTATGGATATCGTCACATGTAAAGCATTTTCATCTTTACTTATTGATGATTTTTCAACCAGTATTCGAATTTTTTCAGACAACAATTTTAAGCTTTTAAGATCAATCCCAGAAAAAATGCCAAGAAACTCTTCACCACCCCATCGACCGATCAAATCATTGCTTCTTGTTGAATTTAGCAGCACATTTGCTACCATCTTAAGCACTTCATCTCCTGTATCATGACCATATGTATCATTGAATATCTTAAAATGATCAATATCAATAAACATAATTCCAAATGGAACTCCAAGATACATCAGTTCATTTTTTCTTGCTAACAGATAATTATCCAGATATCTGCGGTTCGGAAGGCCTGTAAGCTGATCTTTTAATGAGATTTCCTTTAAGTCTTCCAGTTCTTTTGTCACAGTTATATTCTCACTTTCTGACTTGAATACCTCAACAGCACCTATAATCATGTCATTTTCCTTAATAGGAATCGTTTTAACCAATACAGGTACTCTATGGCCTTGCTTATGTTTTAGAAAAACAAATGAATCTCTCTCTTTACCATCATGTATTGTCGCCTGAAGAGGACAGCCATTTAAGCACAGTTCATTACCATGAACATCAACATGATTCAAAATGTTCATGTAACATAATTTGTCAACCATTTCTTCACTTGAATACCCTGTGATTCTCTCTGCACCTTTGTTCCAAAAACCGATTTTTCTGTTTTCATCAACAAAATATATACCATCAGAAATGTTTTCGAGCATATTCTTATAAAATTTTTCCGTATTCATATATTTACCTATCTTTCTAGTTCCATAAAATGGCTTCCATCCAAACTCATACTATTCATAATAGCCATGTTCTCCGAATTGCTGTCTTTCGAATAATTATCAAGTGTATAAACAACACTGTCAACGATATTGAAATAAGGCCTCAATGATTTTGCTTCATAAATAGTTGAATCTTCTTTCCCATTAAAATCCGTTTTTTTAATTTTATAGGAGTAAGCAAACATGTCATCGTCAAAATCACCTTCATCATAGACCAGAAAATAAATGAAATCGTCATATGAATTAAGTCTTTTTATAACTTTATCAGTATTAATCTTCACTGATTTGATGTTTTTCCCGTTCATATCACATGTTTTAATTTCATACATCTCTCTGACATATATTATTTTCCCGTTTCCAATCGTAAATATCGAACACCAGTCATCTACAACCTTTTCCTGATTGGTTCCATTTAAGTCAGCTTTATATATATACCCATCAAATCGATAATATATTTCATTATCATATATGATTGCTTGTTCGCCTTTTCCTTCCAAAAGTGTCTCAATCTTCTTACTGTTTATATCCTGCCTGACAAAGGAAGTGTTATTGTCATCAGATGAGCTAAGATAGTACAGCCATCCGTCAATATAGCTCATCTCACTGAAGGCGCCTTCATTCAGCTGTTCATAAGTCAAGTCACTGAGGTTCACTTTATAGATAAAATTAGATTTGGTAGTATTCCCGCTTTCATTTCCGATAAAATAGAGAAAATTCTCACTGACTGTCAGATAAATACCATACCCGTTAAAAACTGTAGAAAGCTCCTGTGTCTTTAAATCTTTTCTATAGATATGGGATTGTTCATTTAAATCAAAGCTCTCATAATATAGTGCTTGTCCGTCACTGAAAACCAGCTGCCTGTTTGAGATGTTTCCAATATCCCCGTCAGGAACACCTTCTGAAACAGTTGATTGAACACCGGTAATGGCAGATGCCATACTTGCTTCTGACTTTTGCGGTTTGTCTGACATGTTTTCTGACAGCTTATCATTGTCATTCACTAAGCCATCTGCAGAACCGCATGAAACCATTAGGAATACTGAAAATATTATGATACATATGATTGCTGCCATCAGTATTTCATGAGTAAAATATTTTTTGTTCATTAAAATATCTCCTCTCTGGAAACATGATAAATTTCACCTATTCACCAAGAACTGAAATTAATTTACCATTCATTTTCATTTTACTGATTATAGCAGTATAGTAAGTGTCACCATCTCTTAAGTAGTAATCCAATGCATATATATCTCCGTCAATCACATTGATATAGAAACCATAGGAAATGGATTTATAAATCTCAGTGTCTTTTTTACCGTCAAAATCAATACTGTTTAAACTGTAGTTATAGCCATATGAAGAACTGTTGAAATCGTCGCTTGCATAAGTCACATAAATAAGCGTGTCCTTATATGAATTGACACTTCCGATGCTTTTATCATAGGATGCTTTAATACTGTTGATGTTTTTACCATCTGTATCACAGGATTTTATTTCTGTATACCCTACAATATAGACAATTTTACCATTTCCGATGATGAAGTAATTACAGGCTTCATCAACAACAGTTTCAGGATTACTCCCATCAAGGTCGGCTCTTGTGATCATTCCTGCTGGATCAAGATAATAAAGTTTCTTATCATAGACAACCACCACTAATCCTCCGGTTTCAACCACAGTCTCCTTTTTACCTGTTTCTACATTAATTCTTTCATACCGGTAATTACTGGATGAATCAACAGTAATATAATACAACCAGTCATTGTAAAAGCTCATTCCATAACAATAGCTGTCATTAATGACCTCATATGATAAATCATCAAGATTCATTTTATACAGATTATATGATCCGTCTATCGTATCACCTTCATTACCTGAAAAATACAGGTAATTATCCCGTACTACCAGTGACCAGCCAAACCCGTTAAAAATAGTGGTCGTATTTCCGCTTTTCTTATCTACCATGTAAATATGAGCTTTGTCATATTGATCATGGCTGGAGAAATACTGATATTTACCGTCATCAAAAAAGAATTGACCATTGATGATGTTTCCAAGATCATCTTTATTAACCCCGGCTGAAACAACCGATGATACTGTTTTCCCCTGATTGGTCCCAAGTGATGTAGTGAATAAAAAAGTACCTGTCGTTAAAACGGTGACCACCAGAAACATAATCGCTATTACCTTGATTCCTTTAACTGCAAATTTGAATACCAGAAATCCGAAAAGTAAAAGAAGAACAATCATGATGACCCAGCCGATGAAACTTGTCCCTTTTGCAATGAACAGATAAAACGCAAGCACTCCTAATCCTGCCATCAGTATAAAACCCAAGATCATGATCATGACCTCATTAAACGACTTTTTGTTCTCCATCTCCAAATCCTCCCCGTAATGATTGTTTTGATATGTCCATTTTATAGTATAACCGCTTTTTTAGCAATCTTATAAGTCATCTTCAATAATACTGGATTTTGCATATGCAGATGGTTTTGCTTCAAAAAAATCAGTCTTGATCTTGTTGGGATCACTGTATTCTTTTACCCATTTCATTGAAGCAGGTTCTGTGTCATATCCGTCATAGATATAACCGAAACCAAGGTTGCTGCTTCGCAGATTCCCAAGATACTTAATATAATCTGATATCATGTCTTCATTAAGTCCTGAAATATCATTCCCTATGACATAATGGCCCCAGGAAATCTCTTCTTCCACACCCTTTCTGATCATTTCACGATAGATCCCAACCTTTTCCTCTGTAAAAAGTTCAGGTTGTTCTTTTTTCAGCTCAAGTATGATTGATCGGAACAGCCATAAATGAGTATTCTCGTCTCTGTTGATGTATCTGATTTCCTGTACACTTCCAGGCATTTTACCGTTTCTTCCCAGACTATAGAAGAACATGAACCCTGAATAAAAATAGATTCCTTCCAGTATATAATTGGCAATCATTGTTTTAAGCAAAGTATCTGTATCTTTGTTTTCAAGAAAATCATTGTATAAATCACCGATGAACTTATTACGATCCAGTAGATGCTGGTCTTCTTTCCACTGATACAGAATACTGTTTCTTTCCTCAGGAGAACAGATAGAGTCAAGCATATATCCATAGCTCTGCGAATGTACCGCCTCCTGAAAAGCATGGATAGTCAGGCATAGATTAACTTCATTAGCCGTTATAAATTCTCCGACATGAGGTAAGTTTGCTGTCTGTATACTGTCAAGGAAAATCAGAAATGACAGGATTTTATCATATGCCGTCCGCTCAGCTTTTTGAAGAATATGATAGTCTTTAATATCCTGTGACAAATTGATTTCTTCAGGAATCCAGAAGTTATTCATTGCTTGGCGATACCAGTCTGATGTCCATTGATATCTCAGGTTATTGAAGTCATTCAGGTTGGTGGTATTTCCGTTAATCATTCGTCTTTTTGAGGTTTCAATATCCCCGTTTTCATTAAACAGTGCTTTTCTATTTAGATTACTCATTTTGCCCCTTTCTTATGAAGAACATGATTCGCATTCTTCAACTTCCAGTGATTTGCTTCTGACATAATAAATGGATTTCACTCCTGTTTCACCTGCCAGGATATACAGATTCATAATCTGCCTCATCGTATAGTCATGGGTGATGAACAGATTGACTGACTGTGACTGATCAATATGTTTCTGCCTGATGGCTGCGGCTTTAATAACCCACTCCTGGTCAATTTCATGCGCACTTTTATATATCCAGAAATTAGCCAGGCATAAATCAGGTGCGACTCTCGGAGTGATGGACCCTTTTTTCTCTTCTAAAAAATATTTGCTCATGATGGGGTCGATGGAAGCGGTGGTGCCTGCGATGATAGAGGTTGAGCCTGTAGGTGCTACTGCCATCAGATATCCGTTTCGAATACCTTCTTTCTTTATGAGGTTTCTAAGCTCATTCCACTTCTCATCATGATAGTGTCTTTTTTCAAAATATTCTCCGGTATCCCAGTCTGATCCATCGAAGTACTGATATTTTCCCTTTTCCACCGCTAAGCGGTGACTGGCTTTCACCGCATAATAGTTTATTTTTTCATATAACTTATCAGCAAATAAAAGATGCTGCTCACTTTCAAACCGTATCCCTTTTTTTGCCAGAAGGTGATGATATCCACTGGTTCCAAGTCCTATAGCCCGATATTGCCGATTAGTAATTTTTGCATAGGGAACAGGATAATAGTTAAGATCAATGACATTGTCTATGGCCCGGACAACAGTACCGATAGTCTCCTCCATTTCATTGTCATCATCTACATTGAGATTACCAAGAACAAGAGAAGCCAAGTTACAGACAACAAAATCTCCAGGTTTTGTTTTAGTCACAACGATAATATTTTCTGATTCATCTGTGATTTCTGTGGAAACAGTTTCAATTTCACTCATGTTCTGGGCTATTTCAGTACATAGGTTGGAGCTGTAAATCATTCCCTTATGACCGTTAGGATTCATTTTATTGACTGCATCTCTGTTGAATGTAAACGGTGTCCCTGTTTCAGTCAGCGATTTTATGATTAACCTGATCAGATCCTTGACTGAAATCTCTCTTTTTGAAATAGAAGGATCATTGACACATTCAAAGTACTTTTCCTCCCACTGGTCTCCAAAATAGTCTTCCAGTGCATACCCTTTTGCCTTTAATATCTCATGAGGGCACATCATATACCAGGTAGATTCTATATTGTTCCTGGCCAGCCTCCAGAAAAGGTCTGGATAACATATTCCCGGAAATATGTCATGAGCTTTCATGCGGTCATCTCCATTGTTTGTTTTCATCTGCAGAAATTCAGGAATATCCTTATGCCATATGTCGAGATACACTGCGACAGACCCCTGTCTTACTCCAAGCTGATCAACAGCTACCGCTGTGTCATTGGCAAGTTTGATCCAGCGGAGTACTCCCCCTGCAACTCCTTTGAAATTCCTGATATCAGAGCCGATGGCTCTTACTTTACCGAAATACAGTCCCATTCCTCCACCATGTTTTGATACTTTAGCAAAATTCTCAATTGAGCGGTAGATTCCATCAAGTGAATCAGGAACCGTGTCAATGAAACATGACGAAAGCTGATGATATGGTTTTCTTGCATTTGACATAGTGGGCGTGGCAAGTGTGACTTTAAGTTTACTTGTCATATCATATATTTTTTTTGCCCATAAAACTTTGTCAGTTCCTTCGGGAATGGCAAGATGCATGGCAATTCCCATAAACATTTCCTGAGGTTTTTCAAGAACAACATTATCATTGTTTTTAATCAGGTACCTTTTATGAAGCAAATCTAAACTGCTGTAAGTCAACAAATCATTTCTGGAGTCATCCATATATTTGTCAAGTTCAGCGACCTCCTCTTCACTGTAGTATTCAAGCATATATTTCCCGTATAAGTTGTTTTCATCAAAGTATTTCAATTTTTCATGAAAGGTTTTCACTTTTATCTTTGTCATTTCATTATTAATGTTTTTACTGATTTTCTCCATTAGAATCATAGAAGCGATGTATTCCCATTTTGGTGCTTCAATGGCTGTCAGTTCATTGGCAGCTTTGATTAACATGTCAAGCTGCTGTATCTCATCTATCCCCGGTGTGACAAATGACTCAAACTTTCGATAGAGAATCTCAAGGGAATAAACATTCTGATCAAATAAAGACTGAATTTTCTTCAGCACATTGATCAGATTCGTGTCATGAAGCGACAACAGGAATCGGCTGATGATCTCCCTGTTCTTATTGTGCTGCTCCCTGTATAGAATATAGCTTTTAACGACTTTGTAATAGTTTAATTCCACCAGACTTTCTTCAACGATATCCTGAACTTCTTCTACCGATATTTTTTTATCAAGCTGGTAAACTTTTTCTGCTTTTATATTGATGTCTGAGACAATCCTGTTTAGTTCCGATTCATCGATTTCCCTGTTGACGCTTCGAAAAGCTGCCATGATTGCTTTTTTGATTTTCTGATATTGAAATGATTCTATATTCCCGTTCCTTTTAATAATTTCCATGTTTATCTCCCTCTATATCATGTGTTTTCTTATGTACATTGTTTTATTATACCACCACATATAGAGTTTCAGACAAAAAAAGAGTGTTAACTTTTTAACACCTCGAGTTCTTTATCCTATTCTGATTTTTCAGTAATTTCGTTTCAACAGAAACTGCATTAATTTTCTCAGTTTTATGATATTTTCTTTATCATCAACCAGCATCAGGTACTTATCTGCCCTGTTGATGTATTTTTCTGCAACAGCTTTTGATTTTACTACTCCATCGAGCTGATTGACCAGTTGTATGATTTTATCAAGTTCAAAACTTTCTTCTGCAAGCAACTCCAGTTTTTCGCTTAACACTTCGTTCTGGTCGTTATCAATCGCATAGATCAATGGTAATGTGTAGTATCCCTGAAGCAAGTCCTTCTTTGCAGATTTTCCAATTGTAAGATCTGTCCCGTTATAATCAAGACAGTCATCAATAATCTGAAAACTCATTCCCATCGCATACCCGCATCTTATTAAATTTTTAAGTTGTGCTTTTTTCAGTTTTGCTTCAAGTCCGCCTGCATACAGGCACATGGCAAACAGTGCTGCTGTTTTTCCTGAAATTGTTCGAAGATACTGTCTGACTGTTAATTGAGTGTTGAACCGGTTAGTCTGCTGATAAATTTCTCCAAGGCAGATTTTCTCAACCCCTTTTGAAAGGTATTTCATGTGTTCCTGGTAATCTGAAGATAAAAGTGAAAAGCTCTTGGCAAACAGGTAATCACCACACACGACTGCCTTATCTTTTCCATAACGGTGCTGAATGGATTCTGTCCCTCTTCTCATGATCGCCTCATCAATGATATCGTCATGAATCAATGTAGCTAAATGAAGTATTTCAATAGCAGCCGCTATTTCAGCAACTCTTTTAAAATCACTCTTTCCAAGACTGGCAGATTCAATGACAAGCGCTGCTCTTATAAATTTACCTTTGGCTTCTAAAATATGATTGATGATATCTTTCATATATAGAGGACTGTCACTCAGGTTTTCCTTAATGATATTCTTCACATATTCTATTTCTGATCCAAGACCATTATAGTCTTTCCAAAATTCCACTTTGATTACTCCCTGTCATATTCCATTTGTATAAAGCCTTGACAAGATACCTGCTTGTTATTCCCACAAAAATTCCTGTTATAACGCCTGACACCATAAGAATCGGTAAATAGTAAGCTATATTCAGTGACTTGACAATTAATGCCGCCACAAGAATCTGTCCGATGTTATGAAAAACAGCCCCTACTGTACTAAGTCCTATAATGGTTACTTTCGGCATATCTGTTTTATAAATGAGTATCATGATCAGAATGCTCAGCATTCCTCCGCTGAGTGAGTAAAAGATACTGACTCCACTTCCGAACATTAACCCGGCTAAAAGAATTCTTCCAATTTGTATCATGAGTGCCGGAACAGGTCCTAATATGAATATGGCCACCAGCGAAACAATATTCGCTAACCCGAGTTTCACCCCCGGAATCCCGAAATTAATCGGAATAAGTCTTTCGAAAAAACTTAATACAAGGGCTTGCGCCATCATTATTCCTGTCAATGCAATTCTCTTTGTCAATTTTCTCTCCTATTGAGACAATGAATCAATGATATTTTTTTCACTGCTTATGATTTCCACCACTACTTTATTTGGCAGACAGACAATCTGTTCTCCCTGTTTACTGATTGGACTGTGAAAGACACATATCTGATCTTTACAGTTCGCTTCGCTTATAAATACTTCCCCGTTTTTTATAACCACCAGATTGTCAATTTTATCATCGTGAAGATGAATTTCCCTGTCAACATTCAATGGATATATTCCATAAGTTTCATTATTCACTTCAATAGAAACTGAATCAGCGGTTGAATTATTCCTTCCTGCATAAAATGCAAGAAGGAATAATAAAGGAATCAGAAATAACAGAACGATAACAACATAGTCATTTCTTCGTCTTTTTTTATCAGTCATTATACAAATACCATTTTTTTACAAATGGGATTTTCTTCCATAATTTTTTAAACCAGGGCAGTATATAATAATCCATTCCGAAGGTGCTTCCAGAGCCGGCAATCAAAGCAATGGCTGCGAAGAAATACCAGAGTATTTCAGGTGCCGCTGACCCTGATACATATATCATCACACACATGATGGCACTGACTACAGCAGCAGGTGCACTTAAGAATCCACCGATAAAACATAATCCGATGATAATCTCTGCCACTACCATTCCGCCTTGGAAAAAAGGAGCAATTGGTGCGATGAAAATCTTTAATGCCCAGTCAGAAATATTGGCAATGAACTCAGGAACCTTCAATGCTTCTCCATAGGTGCTTACTGCTGCAGCGTCTGATGCTGCTGTTACTGCATCTGTCGGCAATTGAAACAGGAATATCTTTGAAGGATCTTCGATAATCTGAGGTAATTTTTCTATGCCTGAAAGCAACCATTTAATTCCAACAAACATACGAAGCGGTAACATCCAGAAATTCGGAGAGCGTTTTCCAAAGTATCCGCCAACGAAGCTTCTGTTGTTATCAATATGGAAAAACTCATGCATCATATAGGAGTAGCATTTATTCCAGCCTGCTACCTGTATGAAGTAAATGAGATTAATCATATGTTTTGCTAACATGGCGATGAATCTCGGATAAGCCATTTTCTTTTTATGAGTACCTAAATAGGCTAAACCGTATCGGCCGCCAATGCAGACCATCATGCCATGAAACTTTGGATTATAATCTTCCATTTCCCCATTACCGGTTAAAGCGACCATTAAGTTATTAGCTACTGTCGCTGATGAATGCTCTGCATTTTCTACCATCTGAGGAACAGGAGTGGTTTCGCCTTCTGGAATATATAGAATATTATCTCCGACAACATAGACATTGCTTTTATCCTTGCTCTGCAGGAATGAGTTGGTAGCAATTCTCTTTCTGATGTTATGTTCAATAGAAAAATCTTTGATGAATTCTTTTCCTTCAACTCCGCAAGTCCAAATGACTGTCCTTGTATTGTATTTTGTATTTCCGATAAGAATGAAATCAGAGCCTACTTCTGTAATTGGATTACCAGTTAAAATTTCAACACCCATTTTAATTAATCTTACTTCAGCTTTGATAATCAGTTTCTGTGGAAGATTCGGTAAAATCTTATTCATCATATCTGAAACATACAGTTTGACATCTTTTCTTGGTATGTTGAATTTTCTGCAGAGAATCGGAACCCATTCTGCCAGTTCACCAATCATTTCAATTCCGGTAAAGCCGGCACCTGCAACAAAAAAAGTGAGTTTCTTTTCTCTTTCCAGCGGGTCTAGCTCTGAAGCTGCACTTCTGAACATATCGAGAATATGATTTTTGACATTGACAGCATGTTCATATGCCCATAAAGGCAGTGCATTCTCTCTTGCTCCGTCTATTCCGAAACATGCTGGCTGACAACCAGCACCGATGACAAGATAATCATACTGATATTCTTTACCGGTCTGTCCTTTTAAAGTCTGTTCTTCAAAGTCAACTGCTATGATTTCATCTAATACAACATCGACTTTTCTTTTTGCAAAGACCTTATCAAAATCGATTTTAATTGATTCTTCATCAACTCTTCCGGCAGCGACTTCATGAAGTTCAGTAAGCATGGTGTGGTAGGGATTCTTATCTATTAAAGTGATACTGACACTATCAGTTATTTTTGCTTTCTTGACCTTTTTTGCAATTTTCTTAGCAGTCAGCAGGCCACCATAGCCACCACCTAATATAACTATTTTCTTCATATTGTTTACCTTTCTTCGTTTTATATTTCATTGATACTATTGTATATGATTAATCTTGATTTAGACAAGTAAATTAGCATTTTATACATCAAAATCGCAAAAAACAGCAGGTTATTGTTAAAATAATAACAAATTTTGTACAATAATAATTTCCTGTTGCATTTTACTATCATTCATATAATACTTATATTATGAAAAAAATGATTGTTTTACTATGTATGATTCTTGTTATAATGACCGGTTGCCAGCCAAAAACTGATCCTACCCCTGTTTCTGATACCTATTTTGCTTTAGGGACAGTCGTGACGATTACACTTTATGATGGCAGCAGTCATGATCTTATTGATCAGTGTTTTACAGAGATAACCAGACTCGAAAATCTTCTTTCAAAAAGCATTGAAGGAAGTGATATTTATCTAGTCAATCAGCATGCAGGGATTTCTGAGACTGTCGTGTCACCGGAAACGATGGAAGTCATAAAAAAAGGAATTGAGTATGGTACTCTTTCCGATGGCGCTTTTGATATTTCTATCGGACCTTTAGTCAACTTATGGAAAATCGGTGAAGAAGGAGCAAAAGTTCCTGCCCAGACTGAAATAGATCAGGCGCTTATGCATATAGATTATCGGGATATTATCATTGATAACGCTAAGAACAGTGTATTTCTGCCATATGAAGGCATGGTTATAGATCTTGGCGGAATAGCTAAAGGGTATATTGCTGATAAAGTAGCCGCACTACTTGATGAGAATGGGTGTAACAGCGCATTAATCAACTTAGGTGGTAATGTTTTAACTGTCGGAATTAAGCCAACGAAGGAACTGTGGAAAATAGGCATTCAAGATCCTATGTCAAACAGAGGAGACTATCTGGCCATTGTGGATGTCGGGGTGAAATCAGTAGTCACTTCAGGAATTTATGAACGTTTCTTTATTGAAAACGGAATCAGATACCATCATATTCTTAATCCTTTTACCGGGTATCCTTATGAAAGCGACATCACCGGTGTGTCAATTATCTCTGACAAGTCCGTTGATGGAGATGCATTATCAACCACCTGTTTTGCTCTAAGCATAGAAAAAGCCATGGCTTTGATTGAAACCCTCCCTGATACAGAAGCTGTTTTCGTTAATCAAAGCGGAGAAATCTTTAAAACCTCAGGGATAGGTAATACCGTTCCTTTTACTCAATTATATTAATGACTGATAAAATAAAAAAGATAGCAGATTGGTTTCTGCTATCTTTTAAGTGTTCATTATACGGCTAATTACTTGACTTCAGATACTCCAGTGACTACAGACACTTCATCTGTAACAGATGAGTCTTTATATTCCTGTTTTGAATAATAGATATTACCTTTAACAGTGGCTTTGCTTAGGGTGAATCCGTTTGCTTCCACATAGATGTCTCCAACAAAGATTCCGCCCTGTAATTTTGTATTTTCGCTTCTGACAATCATCTTTGGATAGGTGATTGTGAATGAAGCGGTGATATTATGATCAGCATCCTGGGTGTATGGTCCGATTTTTCTGGCTATTTTTTCTTTGCTTATAAATTCGCCATCAACAATCAGGTCTTCAAGAACTGTCACATCATTGACTGTGCAGGCAATCCAGGCACCATCTTTGCTTACAGCTTTAATCAGTGCAGCAGCATTATCTACGATTGATGCTGTTGTCACGCCATCTACTGCTGTGACTTCTTTTTTACCTGATACTGTGCTTGTTTCATCTATTACAAAAGAATCCATGTATGCTTTAGTTTCAAAATAGATGTTTCCAGTGATATTAGCTTTACTAAGAGTAAATCCATTAGCATTGACATAAATGTCGCCTACAAAATTTCCACCCTGGAATTTTGTGTTTTCACTTCTGACAATCAGTTTCGGTGCTGTGATTGTAAATGAAGCTGTGATGTTGTGATCAGCATCCTGAGTATATGGTCCGATTTTTCTGGCCACTACTTCCTTGTTGTAAAAGATACCTTCGACAACTAAGTCCTCTGTTAAGGTAATGTCATTAAGTGTAGCGGCAATCCATGTTCCGTTTGCGCTTAATGCATTGATTAATGCTGCACCATTGTCAACGATGGAAGCTGTGGTTACAGCGTCTGTTGAACTTTCAGTTGGTGCTGGTGTCGCAGTTGGAGTTGCTGTGCTAGATGGGGTAGCTGCTTCTTTACCGCAGCCAGCCAGTAGTGTCACGATCAATACAACTGTTAAAATTAAGATTAGGGATTTCTTCATTTTTTTTGCTCCTTTAATATTAAGTTAGTGTTAATTAATTAACACAGAGAATGATTATAACATGTATTTCAACTAAAAACCAGTCAAAACCTGTCATAAATGCTGGAATTTTCAAAGAAAATGTATAATATTTACTTATAAAAATACTTCGTATACAGTCAATCTAATCGTTTGATTCTTTTCTCATCCAATATGCAAAAAGAAATATGAATCTCCTTATTTTTGAATGACCTTACGATATCTCAGTGCTCTTTTTTCCAGCAGACCAATCAGATTGAAAAGAATAAACCCGGCTATGGAAAGAAAGATGATTCCAAGATACATGTCCATATAATCTATTCTAGACCAGCTGTCCAGAATGAAGAAACCGATTCCTTTATCCGTTGCAATGTTCTCGGCAAAAAAGAGTACGGCAAGCGATGTTCCAAGACCCACTCTTACCCAAGTCAATAATGAAGGGACAATGGACGGAAGTATAATATGATAAATCATCTGGCTCTTAGTTGCGCCGGTCGTTTTCATCCAGTTGAAAAGAGCAGTATCGACATTTATGATGCTGTCTCTGACGCTGACAAGGCACTGGAAGAAGAGAACAAGAAAAACCATAATCACCGCAGTCATTCCACCGATACCAAAAAGCACAAGAATAACAGGAAGAAAAGCAACTTTAGGAATTGGATAAAGCAGATAAGTGAACCCGTTCATGAATTCATTTGCTTTCCTGTTTAATCCCATGATGATTCCAAGAGGAACCGCAATGATCACCACTAGAATCATCCCTATGAATATCCTTACTAAGCTGACAGAAAGATTAAGTAAAATCTCTTTCAAAGTAAGATTGTCGATATGCCGGATGACTTGATGAAAATATGGGATAGCAGAAGTGTCTGCAAGAAATGAGACAATATACCATAATAGAATCAGCAGAATGAGGGATAATGCGGTAAAAATTGTTTTTCTCACGCCATCACACTTTCTTCAAGCAAAGTACGGATTTGTATGGTCATTTGATGATAATGCTCACTGTTTCTATAGGTATTGTCCCTGTTCTGTTCATTTTTGACAACATGAGACAATTTTCCTTTTCCCATCACAAAAAGCTGATCTGATAAAAAGCATGCTTCTTCGATGCTATGAGTTGTCATCAGAATTGTCATATGATACTTGTTTTTAATTTCAAGAAGTAACTCTTGGGCCTTTTCTCTGGTAATCTGATCAAGGCTTGAAAACGGTTCATCCATCAGAATGACTGTTGGATTCAATACTAGTGCTCTGGCAATAGCCACTCTCTGTTGTTCTCCTCCGCTTAAAAACTGAGGGTATTTATCTTTTAAATGATCAATTCCAAGTTGCTTCATGACTTCCATGCAGGCTTTGTTTCTTTGTGACTGATCCATTTTCTTAATTCCTAATCCAAGTTCTATGTTCTTCATCACATTCTTCCATGACAGAAGAGAATATCCCTGAGGAATTAACGAAAACTGCTGATCCATCCTTATCACTCCGGAATCATTGTCAATCAGTTTAGCAGCGCAGTTAATCATAGTAGTCTTTCCGCAGCCGGACTGGCCGATGACAGAAACAATTTTCCCTTTATCAATGTGAAACGACAAACTGTCCAGTGCTTTTTTCTCACCATATTTTACTGTGACATGATCAAATTCTATCATTAATATTTCCTGTATAAGTTGTTTTTGATTTCAAGCAGTTTTATGATTCTGCCTGCCATCTGACTGGCCATGTCATCAATATCTTTCAATCCGCTGTAAAAAGCAGGCATAGGAGGAAATATGACCACATTAAGCTGGGACAGTTTCAACATGTTTTCAAGATGGATTGAATTTAGAGGTGTTTCTCTTGGAACAATAATCAGTTTTCTTTTTTCCTTTATCATCACATCCGCAGCACGAATAATCAGATTGTCAGTGATTCCATTGGCAAGTTTTCCTAAGGAACTCATTGAGCATGGAACAACCACCATGCCGTCAATGTCATTTGACCCGCTGGCAAGAAAACTGTCCATGACTTTATTGTCGACCACAGTCACATTCTGAATTTTTTTAATATATTCATTGAAACTTTGACCTGTTTCTTTTTCAAAAACAATTTTGCCGTTATCTGAAATGACAATATAAATGACGTTATCATGGCTGTTTAAAAACTCAATGATTTTCTGCGATATGATCACACCTGAAGCACCTGTAATTCCAATGATTATTTTTTTCATAATTCACCTCATATCAAGAATATATCAAAGACTGCAAAAAGTAAAACAACAGCACTTATATACTGGTTAATTGTATAGGAAACAAACTTCATTTTACTTTCACTCGATGGTAAAACAAGAATATGCTCAATGACAAGTAAGATCACACATATTCCGATACCTGATAAGTACAACCATCCAAGCTCTGTGAAAAAAGTAACTGAAATTAAAAAGCATACCATGAGAAAGTGTGAAGCAGAGGAAATCAGTGAAGCCTTTTGATAGCCGAATCTGGAAGGAATCGAATAAAGCCCTTCTTTTTTATCATGTTCAATATCTGACAGTGCATAGATGATATCAAATCCTGCTACCCAGAACATGACTGCAGCGGCAATTAAAAATGGTGTGAGGGCAATGGTCCCTGTGATGGCAATCCATGCTCCAACCGGTGCACCTGCACATATGAATCCCAGTATATAATGACAAAGATAAGTATACCTTTTTGTATATGAATATAACGAAAACAGTAGAATAGCCACAGGAGATAATATCAGACATAGTGTGTTAAGCATAAATGCTGCTAATACAAATAATGCATAAAAAAACACGATTAGAAAGACCGTTTCTTTCACAGATACTTTTCCAGCTGGAATCTCTCTGTTTTTTGTTCTTTCATTTTTCTTGTCAATATGCCTGTCAATCAGACGATTCTGAGCGTTTGCCCCATTTCTGGCACCAAATAATGCTACTGCAATCCACAAAATTTTCCAGAATGATGGTAATCCTTTTGCAGCAATCAGCATAGCTAACAAGGCAAAAGGCAAGGAAAACAGTGTATGCGACATCATGACTAATTTTGAATAAGTCTTTATTCTTTTAATCAATTCCATATTCGCCCCATCGTGCTTTTACTTTTCTTATGATTTCATCACTCATGGTCACATCATCAGGCCATTCTCTTGTATGTCCTTCTGTCTCCCATTTTTTAGTTGCATCTATCCCAAGCCTGTTTCCAAACAAAGGAGTGTCAGAAGAATGGTCAAGCGCATCCAGAGGACCTTCAGAGATGACAAGGTCTCTTTTGGCATCAATATTATTAAACACTTTCCACATTACCTTTGATAAATCATGCGGATTGACGTCCTTATCAACAACAATGATCATTTTTGTGTACATCATCTGGCCCATCCCCCACAATGAATTCATTATTTTTCTCGCATGGTGAGGAAATTGTTTATCAATGGAGACAATAGCGCAATTATGAAACACACCTTCAAGCGGCAGATTAAGTTCTATAATCTCTGGGCACTGCATTTTTATCAGTGGAAGAAAAATTCTCTCAGTTGCTTTTCCCATGTAACAGTCTTCCATAGGTGGTTGCCCCACAACTGTAGCCATATAAACAGGTTCTTTCTGGTGAGTGATCAATTCAACATGAAATACAGGGTACTTATCTTTCAGAGAGTAATACCCTGTATGGTCACCAAAAGGACCCTCTATTCTGGTCTCATCAATATCAACATATCCTTCCAGGATAAATTCTGAATATGCAGGGACATAAATATCATTAGTGATGCATTTCACTGTTTTAACTGCTTTTTTTCTTAAAAACCCTGAAAACAGAAGTTCATCTATGTTTTGGGGCAGCGGAGCGGTTGAAGCATATACAGTAGCCGGGTCACAGCCGATTGCAACCGAAACAGGCATTTTCCTGATACCGAGCTTTCTGTATTTATCATAGATTTTCTTACCATCTTTATGCATATGCCAGTGCATTCCAGTTGTTTTCTCATCATAAACCTGCATTCTGTACATACCGGCATTCTGCTGTCTGGTCTCAGGGTCAACGGTGAAAACCATAGGAAGGGTAATGAAGCGTCCGCCATCCTGCGGCCAGCATTTCAATACAGGAAGCTGAGTCAGATCAGGATTTTTCTCAATCACTTCCTGACATTTGCCGTTCTTGACTTTCTGAGGGAAAATAAAAGGCAGCGGTAATAATGATGGAATGGCTTTTATCTTATCTTTTAGCGACTGATAATTTGATAAATCAAGAAATTTCACTATTTCATCCTTGATGTCATTTATATCCTTCACCCCTAATGCCAATGCCATTCGTTCATATGACCCAAATGTGTTAATCAGTACGGGATAGCGGCTTCCCTTGACATGATTGAAAAGCAGAGCCTTCCCGTTTTTTTTGCTGATGATATCAGTAATCTCAGTAATTTCCAGGTCCCAGTCCACTTCTGCTTCTATTTCAACGATAAGATTTTTTTCTTTTAACACTTTTATGAATTCTTTTATATCTCTGTAATTTTTCATTATTATCTCCAAATAATAGACGTTATTATTGTTATTATGATATTATACCAATAAATTCAAAAACTCAAGGAGCGTAACAAGGTTTATGAAAAAATGGGCATCATTGATTTTATCTTTATTAATGACATTTAGCATTGCAGGCTGTCATGTAAAAACGTCAGACACCATTATTATCGGGATCTTACCTGATACCGGTGCCATTCCTTTTATAGCTGCTTATGAAAACGGTTATTTCTCTGAACAGGGTCTTTCAATCGAGCTAAAACTTTTTTACAGTGCAGTGGACCGTGATACTGCCTTGCAGACAAAAGCCATTGACGGAGCGATGACAGATACCATGGCACTGATTTTTTTCAATGATTCAGGTTTGAAAATCAAAGCGCTTTTCAACACCACAAGCTTTTATTATCTTGTCTCTGGTTCAGAAAACAAGCAGGAAGGGACTGTC
>JAFGUQ010000027.1 GCA_016938455.1 Clostridia bacterium | reverse complement strand
TGATGTCGGCTCATTTCCACGCTATGATAATTTTTCAAACAGGATTCTTGATGAGAGTATTCATGGTGTCAGAATTGAAACAGACCCAAACAAAATAGATGAAAAAGACTTTGCATTGTGGAAAGCTGCTAAAGAAGGTGAAATAAGCTGGGACAGTCCTTGGGGTAAGGGCCGTCCGGGTTGGCATATAGAATGTTCTGCAATGAGTATGAGGTTTTTAGGTGACACTCTGGATATTCATGGGGGAGGTAAAGACTTGATTTTCCCTCACCACGAAAATGAGATTGCACAATCAGAAGCTGCTACCGGTAAACAGTTTGCTAAATATTGGTTACATAATGGTTTGATAAAAGTGAATGGACAAAAAATGAGTAAATCATTAAACAACAGTGTGCTGTTACAGGATATACTGGAAAAGTATAATAAAGACGTCATTAGATTAGGTTTACTTCAAACCCATTATCGTTCAGATGTCAACATTACAGATGGCATGTTCGAGCAATTTGAGAAAAAAGTATATCACTTGTATAAAACATTTCATAAGATAGAATTAAATTCAACGGACCTGAAACCAGATTTGAATTCCAGCGTTTTCAACAGTTTAAATGATGATTTTATAAAAGCAATGGATAATGATTTTAACACAGCATTAGTAATTGCTGATTTCATTCAATATACTACCAGAATGAATAAATTTGTTGCAGATAATAATTTTCAAGAAGCATTGAATTTAAAAACTGCAATGGAAAAAGTATATGCAGTACTTGGTATTTGCCAGATGAATGCTGTTCAAGTCATTAAGAAAACAAGAGAAAAATATTTAAGTAAGAGCGGTATGACCGAAGAGGAAATCATAAATCTTTTAGAACAAAGGAAAAAATATAAATCAGAAAAGAACTTTAGCGCGGCTGATGAAATAAGGGATTATTTAACAAGCCATTCTATTGAAGTTAAAGATGGCAAAGAAAACGCAGAATGGGATTTGATTATTTAAGATGAATTCCGTTTAAAGATTCAGTAAGATACAGATATATAAGGTGAATGGGGGATTAGTGAATATGAGAAAGTTTTTCAAATGGACAGGCATCATTCTGCTTTTACTGATAGGGATAATGATGATATATGCTGTTCTTGGGTTGAAACAGACGGTTAATCTTAAAATTGAAAATATTGATTTAATGCAGATTCCAGATGGCACTTATAGCGGAAACTATGATAGTTATCGATGGAGTAATGAAGTACAGGTTACTTTAAAAGAGCATCAGATCATTGATATTCAAACCATTAAAATTCAAGATGGGCGGGACAGTCTGATTGCCACATTGACACAAAACATTCTCAATCAGCAGAGATCTGATGTTGATGCCATATCAGGTGCTACTGCCAGCAGTAATGCTTTTTTGAAAGCTGTTGAAACTGCTTTGGTAAATGGTATGACAAACCACTAAGTGAATTAACCTTCTTTCAGTTATGGTTAAATGACTTAATTTATATTTAAAGAGTAAACTGTATGAGCAGAGTAATTCAATCCATACATTTTAATAGTTGACGTAAGGCTTCAATTATTATATAATACACACTGCGAATAAAATGCAGACAAACCCTTAGGGGTCCCTATAAATGCTATAACAGAAGGGGGTGGACTACAAGACATGGCTGAAGTTAGAGTAAAAGAGAACGAAAGTTTAGAAAACGCACTTAAAAGATTTAAAAGACAATGCGCAAAAGCAGGTGTTCTTGCTGAAGTTAGAAAAAGAGAACATTATGAGAAACCTAGCGTAAAAAGAAAACGCAAATCAGAAGCAGCAAGAAAAAGAAAGAAATAATAAACAAATAACCCGGAAATGACTTTCCGGGTTTGTTTTATCTTATTTCAATATCATTTTAATGGTTACATTTTTATCAGAGCATCTCTCTCCGGTCCTACAGACACATAAGATATCTTAACTCCGCATAATTCCTGAAGCTTATTAATATAGTTTCTGGCATTAATAGGAAGATCTTCAAACTTTCTGGCTTTTGTGATGTCCTCATCCCAACCAGGAACTGTCATATAGACCGGTTTTGCCTTATTCAATGCACAGTTGATGGGGAAGAGTTCTGTCACTTCACCGTCAATATCATAACCGACACAGATTTTAAGCTCTTTTTGTCCGCTTAATACATCGAGGCAGGTCACTGTCATTTCTGTTGCACTTTGAAGCCTGCAACCGTATCTCGTAGCAACAGCGTCAAAATAGCCGATTCTTCTTGGTCTGCCTGTTTTAGCTCCGTACTCATGGCCAATTTCTCTGATCTGATGAGCAATATCACCAAAAAGCTCAGTGGTGAATGGTCCTTCACCGACACAGGTGGAATAGGCTTTTGTGATTCCGACGATTTTCTCTATTGAACTTGGAGGAATCGGTATGGCGCTGCAGGCATGTCCTGACAGGGTAGAAGATGAAGTGGTGTAAGGATAGATTCCGTGGGTAATATCTCTTAAGGCCCCAAGCTGCGCTTCCACGATGATATTCTTACCATTATCGAGCAGTTCATCTACCATTGCTTTGGTGTTGACGATATATGGTTTCATTTTATCAGCAGTTTTCATCAGATAATTGAACATATCATCTGCATTGACAGGTTCAGCATGATAACCACCTTCAACCATCAGATTGGTGTATGTCACGATGTCGTTGATGTGTTCTTTCAGATACTCAGGATAAAAAAGTTCTCCTGCCTGTATTCCTTTTTTAAGATATTTATATCCGTATGTCGGTGCGATTCCGCTCATCGTGGAACCATATTTTTTATCTTTCAAACGTTGTTCTTCAAGTTTTTCAAGTACTTTCGCATATGGCATGATGAAAATAGCTCTGTCTGAGATATAGATGTTTTCAACTTTCAATCCGTTTTTTTCAACCTCTTCCAGTTCATGTAAAAATGATTCGGGGGACAATACTGACCCGCTGGCAATGATGTTGATGACATTTTTATAGCAGACCCCTGACGGGAAATTATGAAATGCGAATTTACCTAAGTCGTTGACGACGGTATGGCCGGCATTATCGCCGCCTTGATAACGGATGACACAGTCTGCCTTGGAAGCGAAATAGTCTACCATTCTTCCTTTTCCTTCGTCACCCCAGTTTAATCCCACTACCGATGTTACCATTTTAGTTACCTCCT
>JAFGUQ010000231.1 GCA_016938455.1 Clostridia bacterium | reverse complement strand
AATGAAATATTGTATAAGGAACTGGCAAGTCAATTAAATCGTATGAATGTGAAAAGCGGGAAGCATAAAGCCATTGAAGGTATTAAATATTTAGATAAAGTCATTGACATCGATCAGTCACCGATTGGAAGGACCCCAAGATCGAACCCAGCGACTTACACAGGGGTTTTTGATGATATCAGAGATATCTTTGCTCTGACACAGGAAGCACGGGCCAGAGGCTATTTAAAGGGCAGATTCAGTTTCAATGTCAAAGGGGGACGATGCGAAGCCTGCAAAGGGGATGGTATCATAAAAATTGAAATGCATTTCCTGCCCGATGTATATGTTCCGTGTGAAGTCTGCAAGAGTAAAAGATATAACAGAGAGACATTGGAAGTAAAATATAAAGGCAAAAACATTTCTGAAGTTCTTGATATGACAGTAGAAGATGCTCTAGAGTTTTTTAAAAACATTCCGAAAATAAAAAAGAAACTGCAATTGCTTTTTGATGTCGGTCTTGGATATATCAAAGTAGGCCAGCCATCCACCACACTTTCAGGTGGAGAAGCACAGCGAATCAAACTGGCGACAGAACTTGCCAAAAGAAGCACTGGTCGTACTTTATACATTCTTGATGAGCCTACCACAGGATTACATCTGGATGATGTGAACAAACTGATGAAGATTCTGCATAAGCTTGTTGAAGGCGGTAATACGGTAGTCATCATAGAACATAATCTTGATGTGATCAAATGTGCCGATTATATCATTGACTTAGGACCGGAAGGAGGAGACCAGGGTGGTCTGTTGATTGCTTCAGGAACACCGGAGGAAGTGTCAAAAATCAATACCTCATATACCGGTACCTTCTTAAAAAAAGTACTATAAAATGTTATAATCATTGTAAGGAAGGGTAATTATACTATATAAAATTGATAGGAGATGATTAAATGGCACTTTGCGATGTATGTAAGAAAAATGTTGCAGTCATATTTATTTCAAAGATTGAAGAAGGAAAAAGAATTAACCAGGGGTTATGTATGTCCTGTGCTCAAAAGCATGGTATAGAACCTCTTTCTCATATGATGAAACAATCCGGGATGTCAGATGAAGATATGGAAAACCTGAATAAACAGATGAGTGAGCTGGTAAATAATATGAATTTGGATGATTTGGCACTTCCCAATAATGAGGGTGAAGATATTGATAAAGAGAGTAACCCTATTTTTAAAATGTTTAATCCTAATGACAAAGAAACAGAAAATGACAGCAAAAAGAATGTGAAGACTAAAGAGAAGACTCAGAAAAAGAAAAAGTTTCTTGATGTTTTCGGAACTAATCTGACTGAGAAAGCAATGAATAACGAAATTGACAGAGTGATTGGCAGAGATGATGAAATTAATCGAACCATTCAGATTTTAAATAGAAGAACAAAAAATAACCCTTGCCTAATTGGAGAACCAGGTGTAGGTAAAACTGCCATTGCTGAAGGCCTTGCTGTCAGAATTGCCAATAAACAAGTCCCGGCAAAGTTACTGAACTCAGAAATCTATCAGCTTGACATGACAGGCATTGTTGCAGGAACACAGTTCAGAGGTCAATTTGAAAGCAGAATGAAGGGGATTATTAAAGAAGCCTCCTCATTTGGCAATATTATCCTTGTCATTGATGAAGTCCATAATATCATGGGAGCAGGCGAAGCAGAAGGTGCGATGAATGCAGCCAACATTTTGAAACCTGCACTTGCAAAAGGAGAAGTTCAGATTATCGGTGCCACCACGATTAAGGAATATAGAAGATTCATTGAAAAAGACTCTGCACTTGAAAGAAGATTCCAGCCTGTTATTGTTGAAGAACCTTCTATTGAAGAAACAGTGGAGATCTTAAAAGGAATAAAGGATTATTACGAGAAACACCACAGCGTCAGATTCAGTGACTATATACTTGAAATGTCAGCTGTTCTTGCAGAGAGATATATCAATGATCGTTTCCTGCCAGATAAAGCTATTGATGTCATTGACGAAGCTGCTTCTAAAGTTAATTTGAAAAACAAAGCTCTTGTCAAACTTCAATTACTCAGAAATGAATTGTTTGAAGTGCAAAGTGAGAAAAACAATGCAGTTTCGGCAGATTCTATGGAAGACTATCAGAAAGCAGCAGAACTGAAACAGAGAGAATGCACTTTACTTGAGAATATAAAACAATATGAAGCAGAGAATATGATTGTTGATGTCACTTTTGAAGACATTGCTTCTGTTATAGAGGCCTGGACAAAAATTCCTGTCCAGCGTATCACAGAAGTTGAAGCTGAAAAACTGCTTGGGCTTGAAACCAGACTATCAAAAAGAATTATCGGACAGAAGAATGCAATCAAGTCTGTATCAAAAGCCATCAGAAGAAATCGCTCAGGTATGCGTCCGAGAAAAAGACCGGCTTCTTTCATTTTTGTCGGTCCAACTGGTGTTGGAAAAACGGAACTGGTCAAGGCACTTGCCATAGAATTATTCGAAAGTGATGAAGCTATTATCAGACTTGACATGAGTGAATATATGGAAAAACATACTGTGTCAAAACTTATCGGTTCTCCTCCTGGTTATGTCGGTTATGACGATGGAGGACAGCTGACTGAAAAAATCAGGAGACAGCCATATAGCGTTATCCTATTTGATGAAATTGAAAAAGCTCATCCTGATGTATTCAATATGTTACTTCAGATTCTGGAAGATGGTAGATTGACTGATTCTCACGGAAGAGTTGTCAGCTTTGAAAATGCGATTATCATTATGACATCAAATGCCGGAAATTCATTTAAGAGCTATTCATTCGGATTCGGTGAAGATTCATATAATAAGATTGAGGATACTGTCCGTGATGCCTTGAAAGAAACATTCAGACCAGAATTCCTTAACAGGGTAGATGAAGTGGTTGTCTTTACAAGATTATCAGATGAAGAACTTAAACAGATCATACAGCTAATGATTACTCAGTTTAAAGAAGAACTGAAGGAAAAGAATATCTCGTTAACTGTCTCTGATAACGCCATCAGTAAAATACTTGAAAGTGAATATGATGCCAAATACGGTGCAAGACCGCTTAGAAGAGGTGTCCAGCGGCTTATAGAAGATGTTCTTTCTGAGATGTATATAAAAAGAGAACTGAAAGATGATAATTCAGTCTATGTTGATATTGCAGATGACAAGTTTATATATCAGGTTTCATGAATGTGATGATGAAGTCGCTTCCTTCTCCGATATTGCTTTTAACAGATACATGACCTTTATACAACATGGCAATATGCTTAACAATCGATAAACCAAGGCCGGTGCCGCCCATGTCTCTTGAGCGGCCTTTGTCTACTCTATAGAAGCGCTCGAATAATCTCGACAAGTGTTTTTCTTCGATTCCGATACCAGTGTCTTTTACATGTAACTCAATATGACCTGCGGCCAAGATGGTAAATAAATCAATTTCTCCGCCAGTTATATTGTACTTGACTGCATTATCAATTAAATTAATCAGTAATTGTTTGGCATGGTCCGTATTCATCTGAAGAACAGCATTGATATCAATACCATTTTTAACGGTTATATTCTTTTCATTTATCTGATTGCCAAGCAATAATATTATTTCATCAGCGATAACTCTTAAATGAACAGTTTCAATATTTGAAGAATTACTGGAATTCTCAATACTCGAAAGGGTTAAGATATCATTAATCAGTATTTTCAGTCTTTCAGCTTCGATGTCAATGATATTCAAAAAATTCATCATCACATCCGGACTGGAAACAGCGCCTGATTTCAAGGTTTCGATAAAACCTTGGATTGAAGTCAGCGGTGTGTTGAGTTCATGGGTAACATTGGAGACAAAATCATTCCTTATAGCTAAAGCCTTTGTAATCTCAGTGATATCCTGTAATGTGATAATGACACCAATACCTTCAGTAAAAGGAATTGTGGTGACATAGCATTTGAAAATGATATCATTGATGTCTAAATCTTCATATAAAGATTTCTCATTAATAATCACATTTTCAATAAGAGAAATGATCTTAGTGGATTTAATGGTCTGATAATTAGCACCAACAACAGTAGTGGCAAAACACGGAAATGAGGTTAACTTTTTATTAACAAACAGAATGTTTTTGTTGTAGTCAATCGCTATGATGCCATCATTTACACTATTTAAAATAATATCAAGCTGCAAATTCTTTGAATTAATGTTATTAAAAGAAAGAGACAGTTCGTTAGTCATTTCATTAAAAGTTTCAATAAGATTTTTTAATTCCTTGTTTTTACCATCATAATTTATTTTATGCTGATAGTTACCAAGCTCAATTTGTTTTGAGTGTTCTGACAACAATGAAATAGGATATGATATGGCAGAAGAAAAACGGAAAGAAAGAATCAGTGCAAGTATCACTGCAAAAACACCTCCTATAATTGTATTCAGAAAGATCTGCTGCTGTACAGAAACCAGATTAATCAAAGGATAACTCAAGCGAATAAAAAGATTGTCAGTAAATAATGCCAGGTACATATAGTTAATACCGGTGGTAGCACTTTTTCTGGTGGATACCCCTATTTTATTATCAAGCGCACCTCGTATTTCGCTTCGGTATAAATGGTTGACCATTAACAGATAATCTGATTCAGAATCTCCTAATACTGTACCATCACTGCTTATTATGGTTACACGAATATTATTGTTATTGCTTGTATACGAAGAAAGCATCTTACTGATGGTTTTTGCAGCTTCACTATAATTTTCAGTAGTTTCAATATATAAGGAGGTTAGTCCGATCATTGCACGGAGTTCATCTTCCACCTGTTTTTTATACTGGTTTGTACTGATATTGGAAGTGATGATACCAGCAGTTAAAACTGTAATTATAATCACTACCAAAAAATAAAGATTCAATTTTCTCTTAATCATAATTTTTACTCTGCTAATTTGTAGCCCATTCCTCTAATTGTTTCAATGTAGCGACCATTTTCATCACCGATATGCATTCTTAAATAACGAATATGAACATCTACAGTCCTTGATTCACCAAAATAGTCAAATCCCCATATTTGTTCCAGCAGCTGATTTCTGGTATATACTTTACCGGGGTTCCGAAGAAATATTTCAAGAAGACTGAACTCTTTCATGGACAGTTTTATCAGCTGATTGTTCCGGTAGAATTCATGTTTATCGATATCCATGACTAAATCCTTATACTCGATCTTTCCGGTAGGATATATACTGATGTTTTCAGTACGACGTAAAACCACTTTGACTCTGGCAAGGAGCTCTTTAACACTGAACGGTTTTGTAATATAATCATCACTGCCCATTTCAAGTCCTAAAACCTTGTCAAATTCTTCTTTTTTAGCAGTAATCATTATCACCGGGATTCCATGATAATGCGGATCGGATTTTAAGCGACTCAAAATAACATAACCATCGGTGTCAGGTAACATGATATCCAATAAAATGATAGAAGGTATGATACGGCTTAATCCTAAAAAAAATTCTTTTCCGGTCGAAAAACAAAACACATCATATCCGTTATTTTCAAGATTGAATTTAATGAGCTGCTGAATATTTTTCTCATCTTCCAAAACATATACTGTTTTCTTTTTCATTACATCTCCTATTCACATTATATAACATTAATCATAAGATTTCCTTAAAAGGATTTTCTTTTAATGTGTCTTTGTGATGAGTGCCTGCTAAATGCTCGTGACTTCCTGTAATGACATAAGAAACCCACTCAGCGACATTGGTAGCATGATCGGCCATACGTTCTAAATATTTTGCAATCAATAAAAAATTGACAACCTGATTGATGGAAGCCGGGTTATCTTTTGCAATGGCAATCAGTTCAAATTTTATATTATCAAATAACTCATCAACATAATCATCACTTGCACATGTTTTTAATGCTAAATCCTCATTCATTTCTATGTATGATGTAATTGCCATATCCACCATTTTTATGGCAATTTTTGCCATTTTAGGAATATCAATCAATGGCTTTATATAGGTACTGTCAATCATGCTTATAGTTAGTTCACTTATGTCAGAAGCGTGATCGCCTATACGCTCTAAATCAGTGATGAGTTTTAAAGCTGCAGTGATATTTCGCAAGTCTCTTGCAATGGGTTGTTGTCTTGCAATTAAATTCAGACACATTCTTTCTATCAGCTGTTCCTGATCGTCAATAATATCATCTGAATCTTTGGTTTTTAGCGCTAAAGCAATATCTTTATTAATTAACGCCTTTATAGAATCTGTTATTGCTTCTTCGACCATTGTACCCATTTTTATTATATGATTATGTAATTCTTCCAATGATTTCTGATAAACATTTCTTGTCATTTCACACCTTCTTCAAACTTTCTTGAAAATAACTAATTAATTGATTAAAAATCTTTTATATGTATACATTCTTATTATATGATGGTTCTATTAATTAATAATTATAATTGTGTTAAATTCATGTTAAATAACGACATTGAATTCAGGAACGATAATGTGCATTGATTTTGATATAATCGAATGAAAAGTCACAGGTCCACACAGTGTCATTAAAGCTACCATCACCAAAATCAACAGTGACAACAATATCTTTCTTCGATAAAATCTCTTTTGCAATGTCTTCATTAAACTTAAGTGCGGTTCCTTTATTGAATAATACAAGATCACCAAGTGATATGGTGGTCATTGACGGATCGAAATTGGCACCTGAATAGCCTGCTGCTGTCAGTAAACGACCCCAGTTGGCATCTTCACCGAAAAAAGCAGTCTTGACAAGGGGAGAGTTGGCAATGGCTTTACAGGCTAAACTGACATCTTTCTGTGTTCTGCCGTTTATGACATTCACTTCAATTAATTTAGTTGCACCTTCACCATCCCTTGCAATCATTTTTGAGAGTTCAGTACAGACAACAAGCAGTGCTTCCTTAAACTGTTCATATTCAATGCTGTCTTCCTTAATCGGTTTACATTCAGACATGCCATTGGCTAAAATGACTGTTTTATCACAGACACTGGTATCTCCGTCAACAGAAATTTTATTGAATGTTTTGTTGACAGCATATTTTAAAGTCTTTTTAAGTAAAGATGATGAAATAACCGCATCAGTTGTAAGCACAGAAATCATGGTTGCCATATTAGGTTGAATCATTCCAGAGCCTTTTGCCATACCAGATACAATGACTTCTTTATCATTGATCATGATTTTAACAGAAAGTTCTTTGGGAAATGTATCCGTAGTCATTATTGCTTTCGCAGCTAAATCACCGCCATCACTTGATAGATGCTGACATGCTTCAGTGATACCTGATTCAATCTTATCCATTGGCAGTCTGAAACCTATTACCCCCGTTGATCCGGTAATCACGCTAAATGAGGGGATACCTAGCTTATCTGCAACAAGCTCAGTGATTTTAACAGCATCAGAATATCCTTCATTACCGACACAGGCATTGGCATTTCCGCTGTTGATGAAGATTACCTGACATCTTCCTTTTTTTATATATTCTCTTGCCAGGACTAACGAATGTCCCTTGACAACATTGGTGGTAAACACACCAGCGCATGTACATGGTTTTTCTGAATAAAGCAAAGCAATATCAAGTTTATTGTCTTTCTTGATTCCTGCGCTGACTCCGGTGGCTTTAAAACCGGCTGGTGTGGTAATTCCCTTAAATAAAAGCTGCATATCGATACTCCGTTTTTTAGATAATTATAACACATATTAATATTTTTTAAACATATGGATATTTAATTTATTTTTTGATAGACTATATTGATAAGGGGTGAAAATATGGATTATTTAGATGTAGCTAACAGTAGTATTGTATATATACTAGGCGGAATCCTGATTCTAATTGTAGTCATTCAATCTTTTATTTTCTTAAGAAAAGCATATAAAAGAGGATTGGTCATCGGTATGGAAAAAAAGAAGATGAATACAGCGATCAAATCAAGCATTACATTTTCAATTGTACCTTCCATTCCAATTGTCATAGCATTAATTGCCATGGTTCCGAAACTCGGCATTCCTTTTCCCTGGATCAGGCTGTCAATCATCGGATCAATGCAATATGAACTGATTGCAGCAGATACCGGAGCAAAAGCCATGGGTCTTTCAGGGCTTAGTGCAGCAGGATTTTCTGCTCAGGCTTTTGCCAATGTCATGTGGATCATGAGCATTGGTATCATATGGGGATTACTGACCTGTATTCTTTTTCTTAAAAAACTTGAAAAAGGACTCAGCAATCAAAAGAAAAAAGATAATACATGGTTGACTATTCTGATTTCATCTCTGTTCTTTGGAATGATTTCAGTATTTATCGGACCTGTAATCACATCTGGAAGTGTTCCGTTATACACAATGCTTTCATCTGCGGCAGTCATGCTTCTTTTCAGCTTCATAGTTGAAAAATTCAAGGTGAACTGGCTGAAGAATTTTGCACTGTCTCTGAGTATGATCATAGGAATGGCACTGGCCATATTCTATCAATCACTGGTATAGGAGGAATAAAATGAAAAAAACTTATCAGGACGAAATGCACATACTGGGAAGAATTTCAGGAATTACAGTACTTTTATTCATTTTCCTTATTCCCACAGTCATCTGCCTTTACTTCAATATATTCCCGCCATTTAATGCATTGCTAAAGGGTATTCTCATGATCTGCATGATTTACATACCAATCAGCATTGCTGAGGTTTTCACTTATGCACCTATGTTGGGGAGTTCGGCATCCTACCTGGTTTTCGTTACCGGAAATCTTACCAATCTGAAGATACCCTGTGCAAAAATGGCCATGGAACAGTGTGAAGTGAAATCATCTACAGAAGAAGGAGATATCATCGCTACGCTTTCAGTGGCCGCATCGTCTATCACAACGGTTATTATCATCTTAATCGGTATGATTTTAATCAAACCGATTGAACCGATTCTGACCTCATCAACATTGAAACCGGCTTTTGATAATATTTTACCAGCATTATTCGGAGGACTCGGAGCTTATTTCATCAGAAAAGACTGGAAACTTGCCGTTGTTCCTTTAGCTGTGATTATATTGATTTCAGTCATTACAGATATAAGCAGTATTTTAGGCATATTCATACCGATTATGGGAGGGATATCAATTCTCTCTTCCAGAATCATGTATAAAAAGGGATGGCTGACCGGAGTAAAGGAGTAAAAGAATGTATTATATTTTAGCAGTGATTACCGCCGTTGTGCTTTTAATGATTTTTATAATCATAAGAACATTTATTTTCACAAAGAGTGAAGAGATTTATGAAGTTATTAATGACAGTTCTCCTGTCAATAAGGATGATGCTGTTAAAAAACTGCAGCAGGCTATTTCAATTAAAACGATTTCAAACAGTGATACCGGCCAGACCGACTGGCAGGAATTTAAAAAGTTCATCATTTTTCTGGAAAATGCTTTCCCGCTAATCCATGCTAATATGGAGAAGACGGTCATAAATGACTATAGTTTGATTTATAAGTGGAAAGGTCAGGATGAAAAACTCAAACCTGGAATGATTATGGCTCATATTGATGTAGTTCCTGTTGAGGAAGGAACTTTGAAAGACTGGGATGCCAATCCATTTTCAGGTGATATTAAGGAAGGTTTTATCTATGGCAGAGGATCAATGGACATCAAAATTCAGCTTATTACAGCCATGCAGGCATGTGAATCTCTGTTGAAAGAAGGCTATACTCCTAAAAGAGATATATATCTATGTTTTGGACATGATGAAGAAACCGGGGGAGTGGATGGAGCTGCTCACATACTTGAATATATGAAAAATAGGAATCTGAAATTTGAATTTATCATTGATGAAGGAGGAGCTGTTAACTCAGGTGCGATTTCTTCAGTTAAAAAGTCAGTTGCTTTCATAGGAGTAGCAGAAAAAGGGTACTGCAATCTGAAAATAAGCATAAAAGCTAAAGGTGGTCATGCATCGACACCACCTAAAAACACTGCACTTGGAATGACATCCAAAGTAATATGTGATCTTGAAAAACATAAAATGAAAAAGCATCTTACCAAGCCATCACTTGACATGATTAAAGCACTGGCTATTCATATGAACTTTATCAATAAAATGATAGTTGCCAATATGTGGCTGTTTAAACCTCTCTTCATGAAAGTGTTTGCTAAACCCGGTACTACCGGAGAAGCGCTGTTACGAACCACCATCGCTCCAACTATGACACATGCCAGTATGGAACCGAATGTTCTTCCTCAAGTCGCATCCTTTACGGTCAACTGTAGAATTTTACAAGGCGACAGCGGCAGTAAGCTGATTCATTATATAAAAGACAAATGCTCGAAATATGATTTCAATATTGAAACATTGCGACTTGATGAACCATCTAACGTCAGTGACTATAAGAGTGATATTTTCAAGCTGGTAGCTGGAATTACACTAGGTATTTATGAAGATGCAGTCATTGTTCCATATCTCATGGTCGCAGGAACTGATTGTTATAAATTTGAATGCATCTGTAAAAATGTCATTCGATTCACACCTTTTTTCATTCCAATGAAAGACATGGGAAGAATTCACAGCACCAATGAAAGAAACAGCATTGAAAATGTTGAAAATTGTGTAAAGTTCTTTACAACATTATTGAAAAACTGTTAGACTATTAAGAATGTCTGAGAAATTGCCGATACTGTAGACAGAGAAAAAAAGGAGGTCATGATGGCTGTTAAGAATTTTATGAAAGATTTAATTGATGATGAAATTGAAGGCATTTTAAAAAACGTGAAAATGTGCAAATGCGAGAAATGCATTGATGATATAAAAGCCATTGCACTTAACAATTTAAAACCGAGATATTACTCTACTCATCTTGGTGAAGTTTACAGCAAGACAAATATACTCGCGACTCAGTTCAGAGTGGAAGTCATTAAGGAATTGACTGTGGCTTCTGAGCTTGTCAGACATCATACAAAACATGAGATAGAAAGCTGATAAATGACAAAACAACTAAAAGCGGATCTGATTTTACTACTAGTGACGGCTATCTGGGGAATCTCTTTTCCGTTAATGAGAAATGTACTCAATAATATTCCTGCTATTCCATATTTGGCGATTCGTTTTACCATCGCTGCTTTTTTGCTGTCAATTTTTTTCTTTAAGAAGCATAAAGGGATGAACAGAGAATATATTTTAAAAGGATCATCAATTGGAGTCTTTCTGTTTCTGGGGATGATTCTTCAAGTATATGGACTTTATTATACGACAGCTTCCAATTCTGCTTTAATTACAGGAATGAATGTTATTCTGGTTCCGATTTTTCTTGCGATCCTGTTCAAAAGAAAAACTGAAAAATTTACTGCAATCGGTATTGTACTGGCTTTTATTGGTCTGTTTCTTATAACCGGTGCGATTAACATGAATTTAAATTTCGGAGATTTACTGACATTCATCTGTGCTGTTGCATTTTCCTTTCAGATTCTGCTGATAGATAAATTTACAAAAAACAAGGATGCCATTAAAATTGGGATCATACAGATCTGGTCAGCTGCGATTCTATTCAATCTGGCATGGCTGATAGTTGACAGATCGAAAATACAGTTAAATCTCGAAACAATCATCATACTGGCCATCACAGGTGTTCTAGGTACTGCTTTCGCATTTATGGTACAGACAGTGGTTCAGAAAAATACCACCCCTTCACATGCAGCGCTTATTTTCACTGTAGAACCGATATTCGGGATGCTGTTTGCTTTGATTATTCCTGATGGTAACGGACAATATGAAATAATGACCTATATTAAACTGATTGGTGTTATATTAATATTAGGTGGAACATTTATCAGTGAAAGAAATAATATCATGAATGTTTTTAAGAAAAATGAAAAGATATAATACGCTGAATGACTACTTAAAAAAAAGATTTAAAGGTAAAATTGCCAAAGTCTGTATTGATGGAGGCTTCTCGTGTCCCAATCGTGAAAACAGTAAAACCGGTTGTCTATTTTGTACAGAAGAAGGTGCCGGAGAGTTTACCGGAAACAGACTGAAAAGCATTACTATTCAGATTGAAGAGCAAAAACGGATTATTACCTCAAAGTGGAAAGCTGACGGATACATCGCTTTTTTTCAGAATTTCACTAATACTTATGCGGCAGAAGACACATTAAGAATTAAATATGAAGAAGCACTTAATTGCGAAGGAGTTGTAGGACTTGCCATTGCTACCAGACCTGACTGCTTAAATGAAGGGATAATGAAACTCTTGAGTGAGTTAAACAAAAGAACTTTTCTGTGGATTGAACTTGGTTTTCAGACCAGTAATGAAAACACCTCACTTCTGATTAACCGTGGGTATGAAAACAAAATTTTTGAAAGTGCTGTTAATACATTGTCTGAATTAGACATATTAACAGTGGTACACCTTATCGCAGGTTTACCAGGTGAAAGTAAACAGGATTTCATGAATTCAATCAAATACATTTCAAAATTTAAGATATGGGGTGTTAAACTGCACTCTTTGTATATACAATCAAATTCGCCAATGAAAAAATACCATGAGATACATCAGTTTAATCTCTTGACATTAAATACATATATTGAATATGTATGCGATGCACTGGAAAAATTATCACCGGACATGGTCGTGCATCGTTTGACAGGTGATGGAAAGAAAGAACTACTGATTGGTCCAGTATGGAGTTTGAACAAATTGAAAGTATTGTCATCAATAGACCAGGAAATGATCAGAAGAGACTCATACCAAGGTAAATATCACCAGCGTTAAGCAGTTCGTT
>JAFGUQ010000230.1 GCA_016938455.1 Clostridia bacterium | reverse complement strand
TCTTGAGAAATGCCAAGACCTGAGGAAATATCGGATCTGGTCAGGTTTTCGGTGTAATTCTCATTTATGAAATCAATAATAATTCCGAGTTTGTCATCACTTGTCCTGTCCTTTCTCGATAATTTTCTCTTCTCATATTCAAGGTATATTGCAGTGCGCTTTTGTTCATGTCTGACTGAGCCAGTGATAAAAATGAAAACGAAAAATGAACCGATGACACTGGCCTGATAGAAAAACATTGTTTGAGAGTTCAAATACAGGATCAGTGTAAGTATGCATCCTATGGAAGATAACATTGAAATGACAATGCCGCCGATATTGTCGGATCTATTGCTTCTGTTCAATTGGGATATGACTATCTGGTGGATAATCCGTACAATAAGAACAGAAAAAATGCAAATAATGATTATAGCGCCTCTGCTGACAAAATCGTTCGTAATAATACTTGAAGGAAGAAACAGTGTATGAACTACATAAGCTATAAAAAATATGGGGAGGGTTAAGATGCCGAATACAATGCGAATGTATTGTTTCAATCCGGTCGGATTGTCAAATGAATGGAAAAATAAGTCGTAATGTAAAGCAATAATAAGAGAACATAGACCGCAATAAAGAATCGGAACATGGAGGTAACGACAGATGAATGATGATGATAAAGCATACGAATGACTGAAGGACAGTTCATATGACATGAATATGGAAAAACAAATCAGGGCAATCACATAAAGTGAGTATTTGAATATTATCTCGGAATATAGATTTTCTTGAATTTCACCTTTTTTCAGAATCGTATTGATGACAAGAAAGGGGTTTAATGCGAAATGAATGCGTTGAATAAGTGACGGGAAACCGGTTCGTTTTATGATTCCTGTCATAATTAGTGATACATATAATGACGTTACTATCATTATAAATATCATAATTATTCTTGGCCAGTCATTGATTGAATTGAAATGAAAAACCACTGTTTGCAATTCAAAATAGTCCCCGATTGCCGCCGGTATTTCTTCTCCGATTCCACCTTTGCCTGAATGGTTGTATACCACTATGCGAATTTCGTTTTCCATGTCATATTTGAT
>JAFGUQ010000229.1 GCA_016938455.1 Clostridia bacterium | reverse complement strand
GTGTGTTGGCCAGTAAAATAATAACCGCAAATCCTATGACTACTGTAATGATTCCCATGAACATTCTTTTTGTGATACTTTTTTTCAATATTCAAACCTCGAATTTGTAACCATAGCCATGCACGGTTTTTATATATTTGCCACATTCATCCAGCTTAACACGCAACCTGTTGATATGTGTATCTACTGTGCTGTCTGATCCCAGATAATCATATCCCCATACCTTTTCCAGAAGTTGATCCCTGCTTAGAGATATTCTTTCATTAGCAGTTAAGGCTGTCAGCAAGTCAAATTCTTTTCGGTTCAGCATCACCTTATTATTTTTAACATATGCTGTTCGCGCTTTTTCATCAATCCTTAAATCACCGAATGTTGATTTTGCCGATAGGTTTTCTGTGCTTCTCCTGAACAGAACCTCAATTCTCGCAGTGAGTACCATAGGTGTAAATGGTTTTATAATATAATCATCAGCACCATTTCTGAGACCTTCAACCTGATCATAGTCTTCACCTTTTGCAGTGAGCATCAGTACAGGGCAGTCCGACTTTTTTCGAATTTCTTTCAGGCAAGTGAACCCATCCATTTCAGGCATCATTACATCAAGTATTACCATGTCAGGAGCCAGTGCAGTAAATGCCTGCAAGGCTTCATTGCCATTAGAGGCTTCAAAAACATTGTACCCTCTGTTTACAAGCATTAATTTCAGCATTTCTCTGATTCTGTCATCGTCATCAACTATTAATATTGTTTTGCTTTCTGGTTTCATAACGCCCTTTTGTCTTTCTGCAATCTATGATATAACCAACACCTCAATTATATCATAGATTGCTTTAATAAATATTTAAGGTCTTCTACCTGCCGGACCGCTTGCTCCACCAGGACCAATGCCTCCACCCTGTGAATGCATTGATTGTGTTCCTACGACTGTCAGAGTACTTGATATTGTAAACTGTCCTATCAGGCTTCCGTTACTGTATGCACCATTTTCGTACATACCATCTGTTTTAGCACTGTCCATGCTTTCAACGGAGTAGATTTTGTAAGTCATTCCTTTTTCAAGTCCAGGTGATGAAAAAGCAATTGACTGGAAATCTTTGGATGTTTCATAAGCAAGAATCTGTTCTCCAGTTTCAGATTCAATATATATAATTGTACCTGCAGTCTGCAATGTGTCATACAGATAAAGCAAGGAGTACTGGTCTGAAATTGCATCAGGCGATTCCGCCATGCCGCTGCTTCCTACTGCTATCAATAAGCCGCCGCTGATATAGAATTCTCCATCGCTGTCAAGTGTTCCGTTTGTCGGACTCATCGGTCCGTTTGCGATAACCACACCACCCGTCATATTGATATTACCATTTGAGTCAATGCTGTCTCCATTTGTATTTGCAACAATATACCCTCCATTGATAGATAGAATGCAATTAGAGTTGGCAACTTCCATGCCAGGAACCATTGCTGAACCTGTACCATCAGTGGCGTTGAATCCGTCATCACTTGCATTAAGCCTTATTTCACCACCATTTACAGTGATGACCTTGCTCTCAATAGCTTCGTAGCAGTTTAAAATATTGATTGCCCCTCCATCTATTGTTATATTATTCTCTGAATGTATCCCATCGTCGTCAGTTGACAATGTGATATTTCCAGCATTTATATATAAAGTGTCATTGGCATGAAGTGAATCATCGTGTGAATCAACATCAATATTACCACCGTTTATAATGAGAGTTGAACCTGCCTTGATTCCTTTGGTACTCTCGGTATCCTCAACAACCGTCATTCTGTCTTTTTCCTGTTCACTTATTGACATGGCGACTACCATATTCTGCGTCCCGCCGCCTGCAGTAACGGTTATATCCCCTTCATTGATTATTACATCGGTTTCCGCTTGAATCCCATCATTGCCGCTTTCAATATTGATGGTTCCGCCTTCAACCAGAACATAGCCTTTTTCTGTATCTTTATCATTATTTGACTGCATTCCATCATTGTCTGCGGTTATGTTAATATTTCCAGCTGCAACAGTGATGGAATCTCTGCCTCTGATGCCATCAGAAACAGCGGTTACCGTAATGTTTCCACTAATGATGACAAGATCATCCTTGCAATTTATACCATGTTTGTAATTGGCATCTATGGTAAGTGACCCGGTACCGTTTATGGTAAGATCATCTTCACTGAAAAGAGTCGCATTCGGTTCCTCATCTTCAATATCTGACAATATGTAGTTTGTAGTGTCAGACAAGAAGTTTTGAGTTCCCTCAGCCAGAGATATAACTGTTTTCTCAGCATTGACTACATATATTGGAGCACCGTCCATGCAATTCAGATTTACTCCGTTTAATATAATGAATACAGTGCCATCGTTCTGAGAGTCAATGACTATCTGGCCATTTTCCATACTCCCGTTTATTGTATAAACCCCTGAGCTTAAGATAGTGATTTTACTTCCGGTAACAACCGCGTTCGTACCTGAGTACATAATTTTCTGGTCACTGAGTGTGATTGCAGAAGTTTCTTCAGTATTAAATTCTGTTTGCATATCATCCATATCATAATCTGCTTTTACAGACGTCACTGTCGTTATTGCTTCTGTCTGAACGGGTGTCACTGTTGATGCTGATGCCTTACTGTTTTGGCATGAAGTCAGCAGCAGTGATGTGATCATTATCAGTCCTGTCATAATTGCGAGTATTTTTCTTTTTTTATTGTTTTTTTTCATTGTTTTGTCCTTTCTTTATGATGCATATTCACCGTCATAACTGACCATAGCTACACTGCTAATCCCATCTATAGCATCAAGAGTGTTTACTAATCCGCCTCTGTCTGACTTTACTTTTATATCAACTGTAAGCTCATAATTATCAGGTGACTTTATTTTAGATTTCACTTTATATGAATTTACCGATAGATCCAGCTGCTTGTATATTTCGCTTTCAAGTTCTCCTTTATCATATCTGACTATCAGAAGGTAAGGTTCATATCTGATATTGGCTTTTGAGAAAACGAATAACACCAACCCGATTATAGCACTTGAGATAATCGCAAGAACCCAAAGGCCTGCACCTGTCATTATCCCTATTGATATTGCCCAGAACATGTATACTATGTCGATCGGGTCTTTTATTGCAGTTCTGAAACGTACTATGGACAAAGCCCCAACCATTCCTAGCGATAGAATAATGTTGCTTGTTACAGCCATTATTACAGTAGCTGAAACCATTGCTAAGGCGACGAGAGAAACATTGAATGTTTTTGAGTACATGACACCCTGAAATGTCTTTTTGTAAACAAAAAATATGAATAGCCCTAAAGCAAATGATAGCAGCAGCATAAATGTAATCTGAAGCACCGAAATGCTTGTACCTGCCTGAGTTAAAAAATCGTTTTTAAATATGTCTTGAAATGTCATGTCTTTACTCCTTTAATTTATAAATGTTCTGCAAGCAACGTACTTTGAAAATGCCTGCTGATTACTCTTACCATTTTGTATTATCTTCTTAATGTGGCTTGGAAGAAATCCTGTATATTTCACTTCCATAATAGTCTCTTGCGGTCTTATAACCTGAGCAGAAATTGTCGTATTGTTCAATATATCTTTCGAACCAACCGGCAATCGGATGTTACTGTCAAATGTAATGCGTACATCTCCGTTTGAACAGATAAACGCTTCCCTGTCATACTCAACAATTACCTTTGGCTGAAGTAATCTGGTGCTTGAAAAATTATAAAATTCTGAGAGAACTTCATCATCAGAATCTTTAAAAAGCACATAATTACCTTGAAGAATTCTTAGGTATTGTTCTTTGGTAAGAATTACTGAATGCTTGCAGCCTCCGTTATCATTTTTCACTTTTCTTTCAAGTCTTATTATTGAATCTTTTCCGTTGTAAATTCTGATTCTGAATTTTTTACGCTTTAGGCTGCCGGATAAATTGTCGTTGATTGCACTGTCGCAAAAGTCATCAAAATATAGACTTGTAACTGTATATCTTCCGTTTTCATCAGCGTATTGATCTGGTTTACAGATTGTTTTAAGTCTGCTTTTAATAACTTGTGCTTCACCGTGATTTACCATGTATTTCAATTCGTGTCTGTACATTTTTTACTTCATTTCTTTTACTATCATCATGATACAAATAAGTGTTAACTCCAAATTAACAAAAGTGTGAACAATTTGTGAACAAACAGCAATTTGAAATGTTTTCCAATCCAGGTGCTTTTCAGATTTATGAGACTGCGGTTTCAAACAAGGACAGATGTGTTCATATAAACTAAATCATCCTGACAAATATGTTTACTTACCGAAGTGATTTTTTTCATAGTCTGACCTCATTTCTTTTACGGAGATGAGGTTAATAGGAATTATGTAATTGTCAGAATTGATAGACTGTTCATTCTTGAAAAGAATCTGTATCTATAGAGATTTGTGAATTGAGAAGCTAAAATACTATCAAACCGTTTAGCATTCTGTGATATTCTGGATATTCAGTATATAAATCATAATCTCACACCTGAAATCATGAATCCTGTCCAGCATTTCCTGTACTGCCTTTCAATATATTCTTTATGTTGCGGGCATAGAGAAATTCTTCAGATTAATTTTGATACGATAGACTGAATGTGGTTTTGTGAATATTCAGTGTCAAAATTTGTGATAGAGTGTCTGTAATCATTGTCGCAATACTGCTCACATTATAATCAAACTCTCTTCATTATCGGAAGCAAATAAGTCTGTACTTTTAGTTTAGGATACTCTGTTACAAAAAGCGTTTTCAAATCTTCAGCAAAAAAACTTTCACTTTCATAGTGTCCAAGCTCTATGACAAAGAAACCCTTGTTATGGTAAGAAACCGCATCATGATACTTGACTTCCCCCGTGACATACACATCACAGTCAAGTGACATTGTCTCATCAATGAAATCACCGGTGCTTCCGTTACCATAGGCCACTCTAGAAATATTATCTTCTCTGTCACCAACAGTTCTGACTGCAGTCAGATTGAATTCTCTTTTAAGAAGGTCGATATAATCCATCGCTTTCATTGGTGGATTCAATTCACCGATTCCTCCATAAAACCCTCCATTATCTCCTTTGTGAATCTTTGTCACATTTTGAAGATGCAACAGTTTAGAAAACTCGTCATTCAACCTTGAATGATCATAATTGGTATGAAGTGCAATATATGAAATGTCATTCTTGATCAGATCGATTATCAATGGATCCTCAATTCTCTTCATCGGCTCAAAAATATAAGGATGATGGGTAATGATCAGGTCATTTTTCTCTGACACCGCTTTTTCAACAAGCTCTCGCGTCAAGTCAACAGCTATCAGTATGTTTGTTGCTTTCTGCAGTTTTTTTCCGATTAAAAGGCCGATATTATCAAAGCTTTCCCCCGTACTAAACGGAGCTGTCTTGTTCAGGAATTCCAGGATGTCCTTAACTTTCATGGTATATCTCCTCCATTTTTTCTTTGATACTCAATAGTTTTTCATCAACACTATCAGTGAGATGCTGGCCTTTGGCAATATCATGTAATCGTTTGAGTTTCCCTTTCAGATACGGTTTTAGTAGCATGTCTTTCTCTTCCACCAGATATCTCGAAGTATAATACTCATATGCGAAATAATCATTCTCTTTACCTGCATATTTATATGACATCATATTATAAATCTTGTGACCTTCTCCAATCAGTTTTTCGAATTCAATGGAAAACCCCTGGTTCAAGAGAGACTCTCTGACAATTTCCTCATGATTCATTGCCTGAACCACCAATTGTCCTGCTCTTTTTGCGATGTCAATATGGTTGTTGATCAGCTGACTGATGAGTATCCCACCCATTCCTGCGATGATGATACAGTCAGGTTCTTCCAGCACTGCTGCAAGGCCGTCTCCGAGTCTTGTGACAATCATTCCCTGCAGCTTATATTTTTCTATATTCTTGTCTGCAATCAACAACGGACCTTTTTTCACATCACAGGCAAAAGCTTTATCGCAAATTCTTTTCTGTATCAAGTCAATCGGAACATAAGCATGGTCTGTCCCGATATCATGGACATAAGAACATTTCCTGACTGCATCAGAAATCATTCTCAACCTGTTTGACATAAGCTTTTCAACGTTTTTCATTAATCAATTTTTTTGATTTTTATTTCAACATCTCTTGGCAGTGCTAATCCAGCTGATACCTCAATCGCTTTGACAATGGCGCAGGGAACCGGACATGCGATGTGTCTGACTGTGTCAAAAGACTTCAGATATACCGGTGACTCATCCATTCGACCCAGACAGCATTCATAAGCATCCAGTTCTTCACTCTGTAAGCTCAAAATCAGCTTTTCAATCGCTGGACAAGCTGATTTCCCGGTCAGTGTAACCATCATCATGTCATCACTGCTCACTTCTATACTGGAGACCAGTCCACAAACACCTGGATTTATTTCTGTTTTTGCCTTCATAAAAAACCTCTTTTCTATTTATTTTATCACAAATTCAATCATGTAAATCATTTTTCTTGCTTGTATATCAAAAGAGTATGGCAAGCCATACTCTTTCTTGATTTTCATATTTTTTACTGTTCAAACTGGGAATTATAAAGTTTCGAATAAAACCCTTCTTTTTTCAATAACTCTTTATGTGTTCCCTGTTCAACAATATCGCCTCCGTCCATGACCAGAATCAGGTCGGCATCTCTAATCGTTGATAGTCGATGAGCAATAATAAAGCTTGTCTTATCTTTCATCAGGTTTTCCATTGCTTTTTGAATCTGCATTTCTGTACGTGTATCTACTGAGCTGGTCGCTTCATCAAATATCAGCAGTTTAGGATTGGCAAGAATAGCACGTGCGATGGTTATCAGCTGTTTCTGCCCTGCTGAAATATTGTTGGCTTCTTCATTCAGTATCAGATCATATCCTTTTGGAAGCATATGGACAAAAGTATCAACATGCGCAGCTTTTGCAGCTTCGATCACTTCTTCATCACTGGCATCAAGTCTGCCATATCTGATATTTTCCATGATACTGCCATTATATAACCATGTATCCTGCAGCACCATTCCAAAATTATTTCTGAGATCATTTCTTCTGAAATCTCGGATATCATGTCCATCAACCATAATACTTCCGCTGTTGATATCGTAAAATCTCATCAGCAGTTTAACCATGGTTGTTTTCCCTGCACCCGTTGGTCCGACAATGGCTACTCTCTGTCCTGGTTTTACTTCTGCTGAAAAATCATTGATGATAATCTTGTCTTCTACATAACCGAATTTAACATTCTTGAAGTCGACATTACCTTCAATGTCTTTTAACTCAACCGGATTCTGGTTTTCCAGAATTTCATTTTCTTCATCAAGAAATTCGAAGACTCTTTCTGCTGCTGCAGCTGTCTGCTGAAGAACATTAGATATATTGGCTACCTGGCTGATCGGCTGTGTGAAGTTTCTGACATATTGTATGAATGCCTGAATATCTCCGACAGAAATAGCCTGTTTTGCAGCAAGAGCACCACCAAGTACACAGACTGCTACATAACCTATATTACCGACAACATTCATACTTGGCATCATGAGACTTGATGTGAATTGTGCCTTCCATGCAGTCCCATATAGCTGATCATTCAGTTTCTCAAATTGTTCCACGCTCTCTTTTTCACCATTAAATGCTTTGACGATAACATGTCCGCTGTACATTTCTTCAACATGACTGTTGACATTCCCGATATATGCCTGCTGTTTCTTGAAATATTTTTGTGACCGCTTGACAATGTTAATGACAATGACAAAGCTAAGCGGAATAATCAGTAAAGCAACGACTGTCATCAGCCAGCTTATTGAAATCATCATAATCAGGACACCAAAGATTGTCGTGACTGATGAAATGATCTGAGTCAGACTTTGTGTCAGTGTCTGACTGACAGTATCGACATCATTAGTGACTCTTGACAACACTTCTCCATGGTTCGTCCCGTCAAAATATCTGAGAGGCATTCTGTTTATTTTCACTGAAATGTCTTTTCTCATTTTATAGGACACTTTCATTGATACACCTGACATGACGAATCCCTGTATATATGAAAACAAAGCGCTCAACCCATATAAAACGATTAGAGTCCCAATGATTCCTGCTATTTTCTCAAAATCAATTCCTTTTGTCCCACCTGCTATTTTATCTGTCAATCCTTCAAAGATTGTCGTAGTTGCTCTTCCAAGAATCTTTGGACCTACAATGGAAAATGTGGCTGAGGCAATAGCAAAGACAAATACAATGATAATCGCAATTTTGTATTGATTAATATATTCGATAAGCCTTTTTATGGTTCCTTTGAAATTCTTGGCTTTTTCTCCGGCACCGCCCATCATCATTCCTCCTGGTCCTCTTCCCCCTCCTGGTCTTGGTCCCGGACCTTGAGGACTACCACTTCTCTGATTTGTGTTATTGTTGTGTTCACTCATGATAGTTCCTCCTCTGACAGCTGTGAATAAGCAATTTCCCTGTAAGTATCGCAATTTGACATCAGGGAATTATGATCACCGATTCCAACGATTTTCCCGTCTTCAAGAACAATAATCTGCTCTGCATATTTGATAGTGGATATTCTCTGGCCTACAATGATAAGTGTACTGTCGTTTGTATGTTCCTTAAGCGCTTTTCTCAGTTTCAAGTCAGTTTTAAAGTCAAGAGCTGAGAAACTGTCATCAAAAAGAAATATCTTCGGTTTCTTGACCAGTGCTCTGGCAATGGAAAGCCGTTGTTTCTGCCCTCCTGAAACATTGCCGCCTCCTTGAGATATTTCAGACTGATATCCTTTTTCTTTTTCATTGATGATTTCATCTGCCTGTGCAATTTTTACAGCCAGCTCAACATCCTCAAATGCGACATCTCTATCACCATATTTGACATTGCTTTCAATCGTTCCTTTGAAGAGTGATGCTTTTTGAGGAACATAACCGATGGCTTGTCTTAAATCATGTAGAAGCAGTTCCTTGATATTGATTCCATCAATGAGAATCTCTCCTTCTGAAACATCATAAAATCTGGGAATAAGATTCAATATAGTTGACTTACCAGAGCCTGTGGAACCAATAATGGCTGTTGTTTTTCCAGGTTCTGCAGTGAATGAGATATTCTTTAACATATTTTCTTCTGCTCCCAGGAATTTAAATGACATATTCCTGAATTCTACAGACCCTTTCATTTCCTTATTGAACTTCTTCGGTTCCGGACTGTCTGTAATGGATACTTCTGTTTCAAGCACTTCAGCAATACGCTGAGCTGATACAGATGCTCTTGGAATCATAATGAACATCATTGACATCATAAGGAAAGCAAAAATGACCTGCAGTGCATACTGCATAAAAGCCATCATATCACCAACCAGCATGGTAGACTCTGCAATCTGATGGGCTCCTACCCATACGATAAGCAGCATAGTCCCATTCATTATCACCATCATTGCAGGCATCATGAAAACCATGACTCTGTTGACAAATAAACTGGTTTTGGTCAGATCTTTGTTGGCATCATCGAATCTTTTCTCTTCAAATTTCTGTGTATTAAATGCTCTGATGACCATTAACCCAGTCAGATTTTCCCGAGTCACGAGATTAAGCTTATCAATTAACTTCTGCACCATTTTAAACTTCGGCATGGCAATGACGAAAACAGTTGCAATCAAGCTGATCAGAATAATGACTGCAAGCGCAATAATCCATGACATGGATACACTCTTGTCAACCGCTCTGATTATTGCTCCTACTCCGATAATCGGAGCATAGAAAACCATTCTGATCAACATGACCATCATATTCTGAATTTGTGTCACATCATTCGTACTTCTGGTAATCAAAGAAGATGTGGAAAATTGATCCAGTTCTTTATTCGAAAAACTGCTCACTTTCTTGAATATTCTTGATCTGAGGTTTCTGCCTAATCCGGAAGCTATTTTTGCTGCCAGAAAACCGACTGAAATAGTACATATCGCTCCGATCAATGTGACAAGAAGCATTAATCCACCTGTCCCCAAAATGTAATTTCTCTGTGTTCTTGCAATATCAAGACCCATGTCAACATAGCTTTCCTTGACAACGGCTGAAGCGGCTTGTATCACCATGGTATCTCCCAGTGAAATAAACTGCTTGTTAATCATATCGGCAATTGTCAGTCGCTGCTCTGTTGTCAGCATTGACATGAATGTTGCGTAATCAATTCCCTTCGGTATCTGGAATCCACCCATATCAACACCGCTTGGTAAATCTCCAGCCAGTGCTTTTTTGATTCCTGCCACTGCCAGTATTTTCTGTGACATGACAAGTTCAAGAACTTTTTTATCCTCTTTACCGATTTTTTTAAGCGCATAAATGTCCTGTTTATCCAGACTTGCATACAGTTTTTCATATTCTTTATAATCTGAATGGTCTGAGCTAATCAAATCATAATTCGATAGAATATATTTTTTATCCTCTTCACTTGAAAAGTACATAGCATCATCCATGTCTTTTTTCGTCATGACATTAGGAACTGCACTGTCAACACCACTTTGCTGAATGCCTATATTGACTATATTGGACATATAGTCAGGCAATGCCAAATCTGCCATTGCCTGAATATACAATAACGCAATAGCTGCAATGATCAAAAACAGAAATGGTTTTAAAAATTTAACTAATTTCAACATTAATTATCTGTCTCCTTTTCCTGATTGTTTTTTATAAGTTTCTCTAACGTCTCCAACCCATATAAAATAGCATCAAGCTGTTCCTTTGAGGCATCTTTTATAGCCATTGAAAAATGATTTTCAATAATATCATGCCTGCATTTCGTATTTTTTCTAAAAGAATCACTTAATCGCACTTCAACCACTCTTCTGTCTTTTTCAGATCGTATCCGTTCCACTTTGCCTGCTTTTTCCAGACGATCGACAATTCCTGAAACAGTACTGTTTGATAAAGACATCATTTTACTTAGTTCACTGATTTTAAGTTGCTTTTTATGAAATAAAGTACCTATCAGCATTCCTTGAGGACCAGTCAAGTCCATTGATTCAAACTCAGTTCTGAATCTGTTCATGATCCCCATATTGACGCTTTTGAAAATTTTAATAATCTTATAGCTGATTTCAAGTTCGTTTATGATATTACCTCCTAAATTTATTTCGTATGCGATTATTTCGCATGCGAAATATATTCTATACCAGTTTCATTTAAAAGTAAATAGGATTTCAAAGAATTTTTGATTTAATGTTTTCATTTGTATAAAGTAAAGAACCACCTTTCAGGTGGTTCTCATGGTGGGCCTTCAGGGGCTCGAACCCCGGACCAACCGGTTATGAGCCGGTTGCTCTAACCAACTGAGCTAAAGGCCCTTGTGGCTCCTCAAGTAGGACTCGAACCTACGACCCTTCGGTTAACAGCCGAATGCTCTACCAACTGAGCTATTGAGGAATATCTCCCAAAATTAGGCACAGATATTATTATACTTATCAATAGTATGTTGGTCAAGCATTTTTTAATCTAAATAGTCTTTTAACTTCTTGCTTCTGCTTGGATGTCTCAGTTTCCTGAGAGCCTTTGCTTCAATCTGCCTGATTCTTTCTCTGGTCACATTAAATTCTCGCCCGACTTCCTCAAGTGTTCTTGCTTTTCCGTCTTCAAGACCAAAACGTAGTTTCAGTACTTTTTCCTCTCTCGGGGTCAATGTGTCCAGGACACTTACTAACTGTTCTTTCAATAAAGTGAATGCAGCTGCTTCAGATGGTGCCAGTGCATCCTGATCGGGAATAAAATCACCAAGATGACTGTCCTCTTCTTCTCCGATAGGGGTTTCCAGTGATACGGGTTCCTGAGATATTTTCATGATTTCTCTTACTTTATCAACAGAAATATTCATTTCCTCTGCAATTTCCTCAGGCAAAGGATCTCTTCCAAGTTCCTGTACCAGCTGTCTGGACACTCTGATCAGTTTATTAATGGTTTCAACCATATGAACAGGAATTCTGATTGTTCTGGCCTGGTCAGCAATAGCTCTAGTAATAGCCTGTCTGATCCACCATGTGGCATAGGTACTGAATTTGTAACCTTTAGTGTAATCAAATTTTTCGACAGCCTTAATTAATCCAAGGTTACCTTCCTGAATCAGATCAAGAAATTGCATTCCACGTCCCACATATCTTTTTGCTATGCTGACTACAAGACGTAAATTAGCCTCAGCTAATTGTTTCTTACATTCATCATCACCGCATTCCATACCTTTAGCCAGCCTGATCTCATCTTTGGCAGTTAACAATGTTACCTTTCCAATCTCTTTCAGGTACATTCTGACAGGGTCATCAATACTGATCCCATCAGGAATCTGAACATCGCGTCCTAATTCTTCTTCAATTTCCTCAAGTTCTTTATCGTCTTCAATAACATCAACACCTGCTACTTCAAACTTTTCATAAAGCTGCTCCATCTGATCTGATTCAAAATCAAGATCCTCCAGATAGTCATTGATTTCTTTGAATGTAATCGCATTTTTTGTTTTTGCTTTTGTCAGAAGATCCTGCACAGCTTTATCGAAAGATACATCCTCTTCTTCTTCAGTTAATTCCACTTCCTCAAAAAGCTCTTCCTCGATAGCTACTTCAACTTCGGTTTCATTTTCTTTTTCAATGTTTTTCTTGTTTTTATCTGCCAATTTTCCCAACTCTCCCATCCTCCTATTGTTTCTTGATTCCTCTTAATATATTCATATGATACAGTAACTTCTCCTGTAATCCCTTATATTCACTGTCACTGACTTCCATCGCAGTTAACTGCCTGGTAATATCGTCAATATTTATTTTGACAACTGCCATCTTGTAACTGTCTATTTTCTCTTCTAATGTCTTCTTCAAATCATAACTGGTTTCGAGAGAAGCTGCGATTCCAGAAAACAGAGCCACATCCTCTTCGTCTATGATAGATGAAATATATGTCTCATCAAATCGTCTATCGTTTTTTACCCGTTGCTCAATTTGTTTAAACAGTTTCAGGTGTTTTTCTTTAGTAATGAAAGTATCACCTAAATTCATGATGACATGATTTATGTAGTGATTTTCAACACACAGTATAGCAATAATGCTGTAAAAGTCTTTATCCAGCATGTTTGAGCTCTTTATCAACTTAACATCCAGTACTTTTCTTACTTCTGTATCTTCTTCTTTTGATTCACCTGTCAGTTTTCTGATTTCCGTCATCAGTGCCTGCTCAGACACATTATATTTCATGGATATGTTTTTAACATACATTTCTCTTTCAACTGCATTATTAACTTGAGCTACAGCTTTAGAAACTCCATTTAAAAACTTGATTTTCCCGTCTGTTGTGTTTAAATCATATGCTTTTCTTAAAAGCATAGCCTTGTACTCTACTAATGGTAAAGAGTTGGTAATCAGTTTTCTGAACTGATTTGAACCTTGGCTCTTTATATATTCGTCAGGATCTTTGTATCCGTCAAGTGTCAGCACTTTTACTGAGCATCCTACTTTAGCTAACAGATCAAGTCCACGGATTGTCGCTTTCTGACCGGCAAGGTCACTGTCATAAGAAATGATGACTTCAGAAACACTTTTTTTCAACAGTTTTGCCTGAATATTAGTCAATGCAGTACCTAGTGATGCCACCACGTTTTCAATGCCCGCCTGATGAAGTGTGATGCAGTCCATATACCCTTCAACCACGATAATGTTGCTGCTTTTGGTGTTCTTGGCAATATTCATCCCGTATAAATGCATTCTCTTATTATAGATCTGAGTTTCGGGAGAATTCAGATATTTAGGGCCCTCCCCATCAAGGATTCTTCCGCCAAAAGCAATGACTCTGTTTCTGATGTCAATTATAGGAAACATGATTCGGTTTCTGAATCGGTCATAGTAGGTTCCCTTGCTGCTTCTGAGAATAAGCCCTGCATCAAAAATGTCTTTTTCCTTGTATCCTTTTGATACCAGGTGATTGTGCAGAAGATTCCATTCATTCGGGGCGAACCCAAGCCCGAATTTAGTAATGGTTTCTGATGAGAGCGCTCTTTGACTGAAATATTTCCTAGCTTCCAGTGAGATTTCTGATTTCAGCATATGATAATAGAATTTAGCTGCTTCCTGATTGATTTCTACCAGCACATTAGATTTTTTCTGTTTGTCAAGTTCTTTGGGGTCGTTACTTTCCGGCAAGACCATTGATACTCTTTCTGCCAGAAATTTAATCGAGTCAATATAGTCAAGATTCTCTATGTTTTTGATGAAATTAGTGACATTTCCACCTTTACCGCATCCGAAACAGTAAAAAATCTGTTTCCCCGGGACTACACTGAATGACGGAGTTTTTTCATTGTGAAAAGGGCACAATCCAAAATAGTCTTTTCCTTTTCTGGTAATTTTGACATAATCAGAAATTACTTCAACAATATCATTCCTGCTGATGACTTCTTCAATTATTTCTTCCGGATAAAAGTGATTTCCTGACATATGCTCTCCTTCATTTTTATATTCGACACTGCATACGGTAATCCTTTTAAATTTTAATATAAATAAGCGAATAATAGCGGCTATTCATTTCAATTTAAACAATAGTTCATTGATAGTCTTTTCCTACTTATATATAATATAAGAAAGATATTGATCAAATATATTTATTAGGGATTAT
>JAFGUQ010000228.1 GCA_016938455.1 Clostridia bacterium | reverse complement strand
GTTTTCCCGCCAAGTTGATAAATAATCTGTTCCATGTCTTTTAACAGCATCCGGCCGATTCCCTGTCTCTGATAGTTGACATCCACCGCTACAGGATGAAGCTCATACACATTCCCATGGTATTGACTGATACATCCTATGATGCCTGTTACTTTGCCATCAATGACAGCGATTCTCAAACAGTCAGTAACATCAAAAAACTCTCGAACAGCATTTCTCGCTTTTTCCATGGTATTGCAGTAATTTGGAGAAATGATATTGAAAGCTCCAAACATCAGTTTTGCAGCCTGTTCAATATATTCGCTGTTTTCCTTATCAAAATCAATGATTCTTATCTTATCCATCTATTAGATTATAAATAAATAAATGGAATTTTACAAGGTCAGCATGCTTCATTAACTGTAAATCAAGAAAACTCCTTCATTATGAAGCCACTGCTAAAAACATTTCCCCTTTGTCTGTTTCATGCAGTTTTCTTTATCATGTGTACAGTCATAACAGATTTCATTGTCAAGAGGCAGGTTATTTCGAAAAGCGCTTATACCATCAAGTGTTGTCATGGCAATCGCCTCCAATGCTTCAGCTGTGAAAAACGCCTGATGAGAGGTAATCAGCACATTCGGCATTGAAAGGAGTCTTGCCAGAATATCATCATCAATGATTTCAGAAGAAAAATCTTCAAAGAAATAGTCGCTTTCCTCTTCATAGACATCAAGCGCCGCTGACAGGATTTTCCTGTTTTTGAGACCTTCAATCAAATCTTTTGTATTGACCAGTCCACCTCTTGAAGTATTGATGAGCATAATCCCGTCTTTCATTTTTTTAATGCTTTCTTCATTAATCAGGTGTCTAGTTTCCTTAGTCAGCGGGCAATGCAGTGAAATGATATCTGACTGATGATAAAGCTCTTCCAGTGACACATAATCAATATCACTGTTCTTTACAGGGTAAGGATCATAAGCAATGACTTTCATTCCAATTCCTCTGCAGATATCAATAAACACTTTTCCGATTCGCCCGGTACCAATCACACCGATCGTTTTACCATGAAGTGTGAATCCTATTAATCCGTTTAAACTGAAATTTGATTCTCTGGTCCGGATATATGCCTTATGAGTTTTCCTGTTTAGAGTCATGATCAATGCCATGGCATGCTCAGCTACTGCATAAGGAGAATATGCAGGAACTCTGATGATGTGGATTTTACCGAATGCGGCTTTGAAATCCACATTATTATATCCGGCACATCGTAAAGCAAGAAGCTTAACCCCATTTTCATAAAGGATATCAATCACTTCCTTATTGATCACATCATTGACAAACACACAAACCACATCATATCCGCTGGAAAATGATGCGGTATCTTCATTCAGTCTGTATTCTAGAAATTTGAATTTAAAGTCATACTGGCTATTCTGCTTCTCAAAAGATTTTATATCATAAGGTTTCGAGTCATAAAAAACTATTTTCATCTTTCTCACCTCTTTTAAGTATATATACCCTTCAGAAACAAAAATATGCTTACCTTTTCTTCTGATTGAACTCGTCCATGACTTCCGGGGTGATGACTTTATAGCCTTTTTCAACAGCTCGTTCAGAAATGCCTGTCAGTACTCTCTGCAGAAATACTCTTGGTACTTTCACCAGCTTTTCACAAGCGGCTTCTTCCCATACCAGATCATATCCAAGTCTTTCCACCGCATATTTTATGGTATCGATATTAACTCCCTTATCTGACGGGATAGGTTCAGGAAATGGTCTGGAATGTTTTGCGAACCAGAAGTTCTTGGAATCCCTATAGCCGAAATCAACAGGCATGCTTGGAAATCCTTTACCTTCTGACAAACAGGTGTACCATTTGCTTTTCATGAAAATATTATTAATTCTAAGCAGGTAGTGGCTTTCTCCCGGACTTCCTTCAAAGTGGAATTTATTATAGTCATCTTCCCATGTACATTCAAAAATCTCGATAGCATCGCTGATGACTTCAGGATAATTGACTCCTGCTTCTTTTTCTTCTCTCATGGAAGGAATCAAAGTAAAGATGCTGTCTTCCAGTTTCTGTCTGGTCGGTTCACCGGGGTAACCCAGTCTGACTGCATTTTTCAGCAATTTTCTGCGGTATGGGATAAAATTGAGTGCACAGTACTTTCTTTCTCTTATATTGACTGAAGTATTAGAATCACCCCTTGAAATGAGCATCATATAGTGCTCATCTGCAATTCCAAAAGGAAAACACAGCGAATAGGACCCTATGTTTGTCAGTCCTTCTTCATTTAAAGTTGTCACCATCACCACAGGCATGGGATAAAAAGAAGAAGTCTGATAAAAATTATTAAATACATTCACTTTCCTGAAATCGTTTTTCATGTTATTTCACCTTCCTGATGCCAATCATTCCTCTGGCTGATGTTTCACCTTTTTCCATTGCACTGGTGTCAATCATCACCCTATATTTCATTCCTTTTTTCACCTGATTAACCGCTAACTTGTAATCCACCCATGGTTCCCACACGGACAGTCTTTTAAGGTTTTCGGCAACTGCAGCTACGGTTTTCTCTCCTCCTCCTGGCTGAAGTTCATTTAGATAGACTGCTTTTATTTCCGTACCGGACTGAGAGTCGATATAATCCAAGCAGATGTTATAGATTCCATCTTTCTTTTCCTGAAGTACTGAAGTCACATCAAAGGACAGCAGAGCTTTGTTTTCACTATTGAAATTGCCTTCATCCCATTCACCAATATGAATCACTCTCTGTGAGTCATCTTCTATATCCACATTGGTATCTTTCAGGTATCTTCTCATTCCATCAAGCACCCTGAATATGATAATCGCAGTATCTGACACTCTGGAATGATGATTTTCTTTTTCATTCAGTATCTGTTCACTCCATTTCATGATATTAGTGTAGATATGGTTCGAGCCTTCTCTTGTCTGTTGATAATATGAAATCAGTTTTTCAGGATTGATGGTTTTTTTAGCTGTTTCCTTGATGAATCCTGTGATACCCTGATAAGAAATCAATCCTCCATAGATAGCAGATGCTTCATGCTTCAGTATTTTATTATTCATTTTCTTGGCAATATCCATGGCTTTCTTC
>JAFGUQ010000227.1 GCA_016938455.1 Clostridia bacterium | reverse complement strand
TGTGGAACCGTTAGCTACTACAATCAGGTAATCACCAGCCTCGACAATTTCGCTGTCATCAGGGAATTTAATCAACCTGGCACCTTTGTCAATATTTTTCTGAATACCGATGGCCATCACATTGTATTTTTCCTTTAATTCACCAAAAATATATCCATATTCCCTTTCTGCATATGGATTGTTCTTGAGAACAATGTACTGCTGGATGTCATATTCAAGCTCATTGTTCGTGGATGTAATCAAGTCCCTGGTAAACTCTGCAACGGCAGGTTCAAATATATAGCTTGCAACAAGCCTTGATGCAATTTCATTCTTTGAAAGCACATATGTCACACCCGCGTTTATGAAGGTTTCCCTCAGGTTGAAATCATCAAGAATTACAACATAACCTACCGTGGGACACAGTTTCTTTATATTTAAAATTGATATCAGCTTATCAGAATCAGTTCCATTGTTCAGGAAAACCGTCTTTGCCTTGTTAAGGTTGACCAGTTCCATTGATTTATAGTTCTTAAGGTCGGAAAAGCACACAAAGACATCCTTGGAGCTGAATTCCTGATAAATCAGATCAACATCATTCTTTTCATCAGTCATTATAGCTACCTTTTTATCAGCATTTAGCAATTGGATGGCCACATTTTCTGAAAAACTGTCCCATCCGAGAATTATTGTATGATTTTCAAAGCTTGTTCCAAGCATACCCAATCTCCTTTTTTCTGACAACCTCTGAAAGAAGTTGGTCATTTCACCTATTATCAGTCCAAGTGCTGCTATTGCAAACAAAATGAATACAACGCCAATTATTCTTCCACCTGTACTGACAGGTGTATAATCACCATAACCAACAGTTGAAATTGTTACAAGTGAATACCAGATAGCATCCGTGAAATTTTTGATTGAACTTCCCTCTGCATTGCGTTCCAGGGAAACCAGCACAGCAACTAGAATGAAATACAGCGAACCGCCGAAAAGGATGATGAATATATACTTGCTGAACTTCTTCATTCCTGTTCCCCTCTGGTCCGGATGC
>JAFGUQ010000226.1 GCA_016938455.1 Clostridia bacterium | reverse complement strand
TGTGGAACCGTTAGCTACTACAATCAGGTAATCACCAGCCTCGACAATTTCGCTGTCATCAGGGAATTTAATCAACCTGGCACCTTTTTCATTATTTTTCTGAATACCGATTACAATTACATTGAATTTTTCCTTTAGTTCACTAAAAATATATCCATATTCCCTTTCTGCATATGGATTGTTCCTGTGCACTATATACTGCTGGATGTCATATTCATTCTCATTGTTCGTAGATGTAATCAAATCCTTGGTAAACTCTGCAACGGCAGGTTCGAATATATAGCTTGCAACAAGCCTTGATGCTATTTCATTCTTTGAAAGCACATATGTCACTCCTGCGTTTATGAAGGTTTCCCTCAGATTGAAATCATCAAGAATTACAACATAGCCTACCGTGGGACACAGTTTCTTTATATTCAAAATTGATATCAGCTTATCAGAATCAGTTCCGTTGTTCAGGAAAACAGTCTTTGCCTTTTTCAGGTTGACCAGTTCCATTGACTTATAGTTCTTAAGGTCGGAAAAGCACACAAAGACATCTTTGGAACTGAATTCCTGATAAATCAGATCAACATCATTCTTTTCATCAGTCATTATAGCTACCTTTTTATCAGCATTTAGCAACTGGATGGCCACATTTTCAGAAAAACTGTCCCATCCAAGTATTATTGTATGGTTTTCAAAGCTTGTTCCAAGCATACCCAATCTCCTCTTTTCCGACAACCTCTGAAAGAAGTTGGTCATTTCTCCTATTATCAATCCAAGTGCAGCAATTGCAAACAAAATAAATACAACGCCGATTATTCTTCCACCTGTACTGACAGGTGTATAATCGCCATAACCAACCGTTGAAATTGTTACGAGTGAATACCAGATAGCATCCGTGAAATTTTTGATTGAACTTCCCTCTGCATTGCGTTCCAGGGAAACCAGCACAGTAACCAGAATGAAATACAGCGAACCGCCGAAAAGGATGATGAATATATACTTGCTGAACTTCTTCATTCCTGTTCCCCTCTGGTCCGGATGC
>JAFGUQ010000225.1 GCA_016938455.1 Clostridia bacterium | reverse complement strand
TGTACTGACGGTCTGTATCAGATTATTTGCCTCAACTTCATGCAATAGAAATCTGGGAGTATAGCCAAGAATCAATATATCTATTTGAGGAAACCGGGCTCGAAGACGCATGGCTTCCTGTATTGTGCTTATACAGAATATGGACAGTCCGTTTTCAACGAGTACTTCGACAACCTGATTTTCACCGTGCCCGTAAGCATCTGATTTTACAACACAGCTGACTGTTACATCCCCACCTATCAGCCTGCAGGCTTCCATGTAATTGTGGATGATTAAGTCAAGATTAATGCTTGCATATGTTCCCTTCAGTTTCAGCTGAGTCATATAAGGTCCCTATCTTCAAACAATGCATGATTATTTTATACATTTACTGTATATGATATGAATTTAATCGTCAATTCTGCACAGGACATGGGACCGTCAATTTGTAGTATTTAAACACTAACATGATTGATGCATTATTCCTGACTCAATGACAAATCTGATGTTCCTGCAGCGCTGCTGCTTCCTCAAGTGTAATTTGAACACCACCGATCAATTCAGAGAATCTATTCCCCGATTTTGATACATGTCTTATTGTAATTATTTTATCATTTCTTTTCCATATTTTTACAAACATACATTTGTTCAATTTAAAAGGTTTTCTACCTGGAACCTTTAAGTGATGTGCTTTGGGTGAAATGGTATAATGTAAAAAAATCAGCAAGGTACATCAAAGTGAATTATAATTTTCTTTTTCCGGAATTACTGAACGAAAACATCCATTTATGGAATCAACTATCATCAGATATGTATATTGAAGCACCCAAAAACAAACAAAACGAAAATAGTAAAAACCTGCTCCTGCTGAAAAAAACATTTCTAAAATGGCTCGATAACGGGAACAGTCTATCGGAGCTGAAGACTGAAGAAAATCAGAAAGTTATCAAGGGAAAATTACTTGATTTCATGATAAACACACTGGACATTGATGCTTGGATCTGTGAACTTCTTGATAAGGAAAACTATTATGAAGTAAGTTACAGGTTCATTGAAAGGGCAAAG
>JAFGUQ010000224.1 GCA_016938455.1 Clostridia bacterium | reverse complement strand
TTTTTTGTCAAATAACATTTTTATTCATACATAATAAAAAGACCAGTTTCCAAATTGTAAAACATGGTCTTTTTCAGTGGTCTCAATAATTGAGGTTTTTCTATATAAAAGCAAAGCGCTTCACTTTTTAAATGAGTAGGGTGCCTTACCCTAGAGAGAATAATATAGCGGCATTATTATCAGATAAGTCCCAAACTCTTTCTTTTTTCTTTTTCATAATGTCATCTCCTTTCATCTGTTACAGTATTTATACCATCTTTCTGTATCTTCAAACAAAAGAAATGTTACAGTTTTGTTAAATTTTTAATTAACTCAGCAGGCGCAGAATTTCACTGTATGAATTCATGTCATGCAGCCATTTCACAGGGACTTCTTCTAATTTATGATAGGCTCCAAGAACCATTCCGAGCATCATGCCTCTTGCTGCTGAATCTCCTCCTGCCATTGCATTCGCAATAAGAGCATTTTTAAAGTCATTCTCATATTTCATTACAAGGTAAACTGTTGAAGGAAATGCATGCAGAATACTGCAGGACTGGCCAAGTAACTTAATTGCTTCTTCTGCTTCATATTCAATATATGCTTTGGCTTTTTCTATTCCTTTTTCAATAAACAGTTTACTCTGCTGTGATAAGTAACCGCTTCTTTCTAGTTCAAATGTCATTGAATGAACAGGTGCCATTCCATTAAGAACATTGACAATCACATTTGCCATGAATTTCCCGGAATCAACCACAAGGGCATTATGGTGTGTCAACTTGATTCTGTTTTCTACTGCTTCATTCATCTGCTGCTTATTTGTATAGTAATAGTAAATAAGCGGCGCTATCATAGAAGCACCAGCCATATCTGATGAATTGGACCCTTCAATTTTTTCATTATCTTTGATTAATTCCAGCGTTTCCTTTGAGGAATGATCAATATACCCGTTATATTTGCTCATTTCTGACACCCATTTAGCCTTAAACTCATGAATATCAAATTTCCCGTTTTCTTTTAAGTATTCAAGCAGCCAAAGTGCCTGATCTCCATAATGGGTGAAATCACCTTTGTGTTTTGTTTTATGGTAAGTAAACTCCGGAAGATCAGCAATATTATCTAATCTTCCAAATGTATTCTTAATTTGCTCTGCATTATATATCCAGTGAGGTGCTAGGGAAAAGGCATCTCCCATAAAACTTCCCATTACCATTCCTAATATTTTGTTTTTCATCACTTATACCTCTTTGATTAATTCTTTTCAATCAACAAAAGCCTTGTCCTGATGATATATTTTTTTTCTGTAATGATGTCAAACCATAAAAGATTGACATCCCTTGACTCACTATCTGTTCCTTCTTTTTTATATCCGTCACTTATTGATGTATAATTGATTGGTTGAACCAACAAATCACATTTATTGCCTATTATTATATACCCGTCTTTTTGCTTTTCAATTATGTTTCTTGTATGTAATCTGAAAGAAAATCCTTTAATTTTATCTGTAATTTCTCCACTGTCAGTAATAATGAACTCCCGTTTATTCACTGAACTGATTTCTCGTGTGCATCTTTTAAAAAGTTCTTTTCCCCATGCCTCGGTGTCATCGGATACAATTTGAAGGGTATCATTTAAAAATTCTGCTTTACTGAGTTTACCACCCGGTAAATCGATAGACTGGTTGTAAAAATCTCCGTCATCATCAAACGGTACGAGGCAATTATGATTTATGGCATATTTCATCAGCATGGTATCGGGATGCGAATAAGGCAGTATACCTCTGTCAATCAATAAGCTCTCCTGATCAGTTTCTAAAATAAAGCTTCCCTTGTCAGCCTGACAATGCCCCTTATATACCGGGCCGGTTATATAATGCAAATGAATCATGCCGAAATCTTTATCATTTATTCTGAAATCAACCTGTCCGGTATCAGGCAGTACATTGAACCATTCATCAATTTCACCATCTGTATCAAAGTCATTCATCTTGTTCCCTGCAATAAACAGAAAAGGATCTGATTCAATCTCATTTGACTTCAGCATCCTGAAATATATCTTTCTCAATTGATCGTTATTTGACAAAAGATAAAATGAAGCTGTCATACCAAGATGATAATTTTTATCCCAGTGAGCGTCATTGACAGGTAAAAACATCGTTCCATGATTAATAAGAGACATCATATTAGCCCCGTATGCTGCTGTTTTTATCAGCTTAGCTGAAGCAATTTCATTTAATGTTCTTTTTTCATGCTTCGCTAACATATATACTTCCTGCACTGCTTCTTCAAAAGTATAATTCCAGTAAGCAGGGCCTTCCAAAGTTCCTCCGTCATCCAGTACATAATTATCAATCATTTCAAATAAGTCTTTTTTACATACTGAAACCATCTCCTCATATCTTGGCCATTTTCTGCTAAGGCAAATATAAGCAGGAAGTCTTCCACCGTTGAAGTGAATTCCCTGATTCATAAACCTGATATATTCCTGTCTTTTAAAATCAGATTCCACTCGTGGAAGTCCCTTTAAAACCATTGCATCAAGGATGATATCTTTCCCGTGCTCTGTTAATAAAAACCCTGCCCAGTCTAAAACAAGCGAACATGCTTTCAAATAAGCAGCTTCAGTGAATGACCGGTGGTGCCATGTTGTGCCGGGAAGTTTTCCCATGGCACTTTCTGTCCAGTTTTCACAGTGAGCAATAGACAGGGCCATTCTGACCGCCAGATGACACATGTCAATATTTTCATCAACCAATCCGACAAATGACAGCACTTCCATTTGCCTGTCAATTTTGCTGAATCTCATTTCACTGTTCAGGTTCCATCTTCTGTCTCCCCAGGGCACATAAGTTGAAACCATGTTTTCAGGAATCAGATCTTCATTTTTTTTCAGGCTATCCACTGTTGAATGGATATGTCGTTCCACACTTTCAGGATTTAAAGAAAGATACTTCAATGCCTGTTTTCTTAATCTGTCAAATGCGGTTTTAAAAGGTTCTTTTTGAATATCTTTTCGTATATTAATCAGATCATCCTGATCAAAAAAAAGATTCATTTGAGGTTCGATAAAATAATCATCTGTCTTTATATATTGCGGCCATGAAGGATCAATCACCGCTTTTATTTTAGAAAGTTCCTTTTCTCTTTCTGTATTTGAAAGGCCAATCCATCTTAAGTCAATTTCGCATGGTTTATTTTCTTTGATTGAAAAAGTTATTACTATTGATGTCAATATATGTCCATGAAACAATCCTCTTAGTTCACCTGTTGTATTTAGTCCGCTTTGCTCACTAAGAATTAATTGCTTTTCTCCGTCAATTTCCGCTTCCATAGACACCATGACATTGTCCGGAATAGAACCAAACAGAATAAACTGATTGTAATCAGTAAGATCAAGCCGGCATTTTCTTTTCATTACAGCTAATGGTCTATGAGCCTCTCCTTTACTTATTGAAATATTGAGCGAGCACCATGTCACCTTGAAATCAACATACGGATTCATACCCGTAAATGTGTACTCCTTTAACAGTGGATGGCCTTCTGTTTTAGATTCAAAATTTCCATAATCATATAAAGGTTCAATAATGGCCTGGGCATAATTTATTGGAATAATATTCATATCTTCTCCCTCTCTTTGCATCTGTATTTTATCATTTTACATTTTAAGTTAAAAGAGTTTATTGAATCATGTTATGAACTTCGGTATACTATATCTAAGTACAATGTTCTTTTATAGAAGCACCTTCTTATGAATAAAGTAAAACGAAAGAGAGGAAGACAAACAATGATTTTTGAACAGCTGAACCCTTCTTCATGTAAAACTTATTTGTTAGCTGATGATGACTTGAAACAGGCAATATTGATTGACCCTGTGATCAATCATGTCACTATGTATCTTGATCTAATGAAAGAAAGAGGTTATCAATTGACACACATTATTGATACTCATACTCATGCTGACCATATTTCTGCCTGCCCATCTCTGAGGGATGCGACAGATTGTGATTATGTCATGCATGAATTAGCACCATCAAAATGTGTTTCGGTAAGAGTGGAAGATCAAAGTGAACTCACTCTTATAGGAAAAAAATTCAAGATTCTGCATACACCTGGTCATACAAGAGATTCCATCACCATATTAACTGATAAGCTTCTCTTTACAGGCGACTTTCTATTTCTAGAAGATGCAGGTGCCGGCCGTGATGATCTTCCAGGAGGAAATCCGGAGGATCACTGGAACAGTTTACTGAAGTTAAGCAATATACCCGATGATATGGTAGTCTATCCTGCTCATGAATACAGAAACAGGAAACCATCTGATATGAAAACACAGCGTGAAAAAAACCCGCATCTGAAAATAAAAACCAAAGAAGCTTTTATTCTATACATCAACGATCTAAAATTAGGACCGGCTGATTGGATGAAAGATGTTTTAAATGCAAACTACAAGTGCTCTACCGACCCTAATGCAGCATGGATTCCAACTGATTTACCCGCTTGTGAAATCAAAGGTACCATGAATCCAAATACAGATGACATTGAGGTAAAATATATATCTCCGCCAAAATTCAAAGATCACATAAAAAACAATCCTAATATTCTTTTATTGGATGTCAGGGAAAAATATGAGTTGTCTGATCAGCTTGGACACATTGATAATGTCATGAATATTCCCATTGGCACTTTGACCAGTCATCTTGACAAACTGAACAGTTATGCTGATGGAAACATTATATTAATCTGCCGTTCAGGTGCCAGAGCAACCTCTGCAGCTAAAATATTGACTACTGCCGGATTCTTGCATGTATATGTGCTTGAAGGCGGCATGATCAACTACCGCCTTCATGGTTTGTGATTTTATACAGGCTGCATGACTCCTGAAAATACCAGCCACGCTAAAACTGATTTAGCCAGTAAGCTTAAAATAATGTAAGCTCTTTCGCCATACAGATAATCCGCCCATTTTCCTACCTTTTTATATTGCAGTATCATGTTGATCGGGAACAGATTGAAAAACACAAAATAGGACCCAACAATAGCATAGACAAACCATGGGACTTCAGATGGATCTGCATTTCCGAAAGAATACAATGCAATGACTATCCATGGACCTATACCTGCCAAAGCTCCGAATATAAATGGCTTCCAGTCTGTTTTCTCTTTATATTGATTGATTTCTTCCATTAAAAGTCCAAACAGATTCATGGAAGCATTCAATAACACAATGAGAATCAAAGCACCAATATCATACACTCCGAATAACATGGCTATTAAAAAAATCATCAGAGATGAGCTGATGGCATATTCGTACCATCTGAACTTATTGATTCCTGTTTTTATATCTCTTTTATATATTTCATAAGTCTTAGGTGCAACAATGATAAAATGTGCAATTGCTGACATAAACAGGAAACAAGATACCAGAACAGCAAACGGAACCGTTCCAAGTTCCTTCGGTTGTGTCACCAACCTCATCTGCTCCTGATCAAAATTCAGAAAATATGACCAGATCGGTGTTTTAAAATCCTTAACCTTATCAATTGTCAAAGCTACTGTAAGCATGAAGGCTCCCTGAACAAAATGTAAGATTCCCATAATTAAATTAAATTGCCTGAGTGATTTTACTTTTATTTTTCCTTTCATATTAACCTCTCTTATTTATTTATTTTCATCATATGTATTAATAAGGAAGTTCAACGAAAAACTTTGTATAACTTCCTTCTTCCGTATCATAATATATTTTACCCTTATGTTCGTTGATAATACCAAAAGCAACAAAAAGTCCAAGTCCGGACCTTTTTTCATCTCGTTTTGTTGAAAAAAACGGATCAAATATTCTGTTCCTGATTTCCTTTGATATACCGTTTCCAAAATCTTCAATTTCGATAAGAAGCCATTCCTTATTTTCCCTGCCTGTCTTTTTTACAGTAACATTAATTATTTTATTCTTATCATATCCTGGAAATTTATCATTCAGGCTGTCTCTTGAATTAGCAATGATGTTCATCAGTAATTGCTGAACCTGCTGGCTTCTTACATTGATAGGAGGTATACCGCTTTCAATAGAAAGATTAAACTCAATTTGCTCCTTTTTCAGTACAGTTCCCATCATATGATCAATTCTTTCAAATATTTCTTCAATTCCAGTTTCATGAAATCCCCTTTGGCTGTTTTCTGAGAAATTGAGAAGAGCTTTTATGATTACTGCAATCCTTTTTGTTTCATGGATAATTTCATCCGCATATTCATTAATGACTGGTTTTTCATCATTATCAATAATCAATTGACTGTAATTCATAATTCCGTTGACCGGGTTATTGATTTCGTGTGCAATTCCACTTGCAAGAGTTCCGATGGATTCCAGTCTCTGTTGTTCCCGTATTTTTGCATCAGTCTCCAGTTTTTCTTTTTCCAGCTTTTTTAGAAGAGTAATGTCTTCAAATAATGTTACAAAAGTATCTTTCTCATACGAAAAAGCTCTGACAGAAAAATACTTGTTCATTTTGTCAAAATATCCTTCAAAAGAAATCACTTCATTTGTTTCAGCTACTTTCTTGTAGATTTCAAAAAAAGGCGGTTTATCTACACCATAGGCTTCTTTGCTTGTTTTGTTGATGACATCTTTCCTGTTTAATCCAAGAATACTGACGAACTGTTTATTCACTCTAATGATTCTATAGTCAACTATATGGCCATTTTCATCTCTGACAAGCTGATGATTCGCAATGCCAATAATCATGTTATTGAATAATAATCTGTATTGTGACTGAGAAGCTTTTAAATCTGTAAATTTATTAACATATTCAAGATGCACGAAGAAAAACCCAGCCAGTAAACTGACCAGAATTGAAAATGAGTCAGTGAATAGCACTAAATTCTTTTTAGAATAAATATCAATTATAAAAAAAACAGTCAGAAGATTCCCTGAAATCAAGGCTGATAAAAGCCAGATTCTAATCTGTTTTGCTTTGTTTTTTATCTGAGTTCTTTTTACGATTGAAAACACCAGCAGTAAAAGAAGGAAAACAGATTGTATACCATAAGTCATGAGACTGGCAGCCTGAACATTCAGAAAATTAGTGATTGTTATAATAACTGCAACAGTTATAAAAAGAAAGTTGATTCTGCTTGTTTTTATTTTTATAAAGTGCTCTAAAAATCCAGTTGCTATCATTATCACACCATATAATGCAAGGATTGCAGAGATGATGCCTAAATATGAAACAGAAACAGAAAAAATCCTGAATCCTGATGACAATGCATAGGACATCCAGCCGATGACCAGAAAAAGATTTGGTCTGGTGCGATTGTTTTTATAAAAATCAATTATCAGAACCATTATTACTGAACGTATGATTGTCAGATATAAATATGCATTTTCAATTTGTAAATTCATACAATCTCCATTTTTTTTACCGGAAGTAAAAATGAGGCTTCAGTATATTCATTTTCTTCTGACTTGTATTCCAGATACCCTTTATGTCTCTTGATAATCTCATGACTGATCGGAACTCCCAACCCTGTCCCCAGTTCTGACGTTTTTGTTGTAAAAAAAGGAACAAATATATGATCTTTAGCATTCTCTGAAAGTCCTGCACCATTGTCTCTTATTGTACATTTTATGAATTCCTGATTGTCTCTTCCGGTTTTCTCGCATTTTATGGATATTTTCTTTACTCCTGGCTTGTTCTGGTATTTTTCATTGACCGCATCCTTTGAATTGGCTACCAGATTAATGATGACCTGAAGTATTTCCTGTTTATTGCAATACACTTTAGGAAGTGTATTGTCTGTTCTGACATCGAGCTCGATATTGTCTTTGAGGATAAATGAATTCATCAGCATAATGGAATCCTCTACGATTTCATTGATATCATAATCGTTCCATTCATTCGTCTTCTGTTTAGAAAAGCTGAGCAGATTTCTGACTATCTCTGAAATCCGGTTGCTCTCAGCAATGATTTCAGTAGCATAGTTGTTTATACTGATGTTATCAATCTTCTGATCCAGTATCAGCTGGCTGTAATTCATGATTCCCATAATCGGATTGTTGATTTCATGAGCTACACTACTGGCTAAGACGCCTACTGATTGAAGACGCTGCTGATTAATCATGCTGACTTCAAGATTAACAAAACTGGAAATATCAGAAATGACAACAACCGTTTCTATCATCGGATTTTCAAGAATAACTGATGCTCTGATGTTGATTATCCTATCATCATTGCTGACTGAAATCATGAACCTTGTCGTATCTGACTGATTCTTATTTACTTGTTTCAATACTTCCAGTACATTCTCTATTCTGACTCGAGTGTTTCTATCATAAATATATACTGCTTCATCAAATTTTCTTCCTGCAATGTCCTTGTACTCTGTTTTCAGAAGCAATTCTGCTGCATGATTCAGCGAAATGATTTCTCCTTCTTTATTAGTAGCGATCACAGCATCACTTATTGACTGAAGTATGGTTTTAAGAAACTCTTTTTCAGTATTAAGTTTTTTGAAAACATTTTGATAGGTATCTCTTAACCCGTAATCCAATATCATTGAAAGAAGAACCAGTGTTGAAAACAGTTTGAACACATGCCCGATGGTACTAATTAGTCCAGTTGTATCCATATAAAGAGTAAATGCCAATTCAGCAAGTATAGCCAGTGAAACAGAAATACACAATTTTTGCCTCAGTGCTTTTTCAATTTGCTCTCTGCTTCTTCTGATAAGAAATATCGTTGTCATCAGCATGATAACAATAAAATACTCAGCAGCGACTTTAAAAGGAGTCAAGCCTATGTCTTCAATGAAGCAGGTGGGAAAAAGATTAATAAATGGTAGAATACCGAGGGTCACCGCTACAATAGTATAAAAAACAAAAACAGACCTGTATTTCGGTTTTTTATTAATGAGAATGACTCCACTAAGAAGAATCAAAGCTTGAGTAAATCTGGCTATGATCCAGATTTGTGTAGCTAAATCATCATTAACATTAATTAACACATTCATTCCTCTGAAAGCAAGTGCATGAATGAAATCTAAAACTGCAACATATAAATATCCTGCACCGATTATTTCTATGATTCCTGCTCCAGAGTATTTTTTAGAAAATATGGATATGAAAAAAATCAGAAGACAGGTGAAAACACTGAAAAATTCAATTAAAATATGATAAAGAAGATAATTTGTTCTTGAAAGGACATATGACAAACCAACTGCAATTATTGAAGAAAAAACAATATAAATATATTTTCTTTTCTGTTGATCCAAATTATCACTACTTTTCTTTTTTATATTTCAAAAGTAATATCTTTGGGTAAGTCTTCAAGTGTATAGTTGTCTTTTAAAAACAAATCAATGGTAGCTTCTACCACAGTTTCATCATATAAGACACCTTTATTAGAAGATATTTCTTTTAATGCTGCATCAAGACCAAGTCCAGTTCTGTATGGTCTGTGAGAAGTCATAGCTTCTACCACATCCGCCACCATTAATATTCTTGATTCAAGCCTTATCTGATCTGCTTTCAGCCCATTTGGATATCCGCTTCCGTTAAGCCTCTCATGATGCTGGTTGACAATCTCAGCCACTTCCCAGGGCAGTGAAGCATCAAACAGCACTTTATAACCACATTCGACATGAGTTTTTATGATTTCAAATTCTATACTGCTTAGTTTTCCCGGTTTAGACAGTATTTCTGCAGGTATTGAAATCTTTCCAATATCGTGCAGATACCCAGCCACATATAAGCTGTCAATCATCTGTTTATCCAGGTTCATTTTCTTTCCTATGGCGACAGCCATATTACCGACTCTTCTCTCATGACCGGCAGTATATGGATCTCGTAATTCAGTGACTGAAGCCACAGTTGATATTGTTGCATGCATCGCTTTCTGTAATGATGAAGTTCTTTGATCAACCAGTTTTTCAAGATTGTTCTGATATTCCCTGTTCTCATTTTCCAGTTTCACTTTTAAATCATGAGTCTGCTTATATTGAACAGCTCGGTTAACTGCGGCAAGTAAAGTGGATTTATCAACCGGTTTCAGCAGATAATCATACGCTTTGTTTTTGACCGACACCATAGCTGTATCTACTGTGGGTTCCCCTGTCATGATTATGACCGGAATATCCGGATTCAGGTTATATATTTCCTTCAAGAGTTCCATCCCGGAAATTTTAGGCATGATGATGTCAGTGATTATTAAATCAAAATCACTTTTTTTAAACTGACTTAATGCGTCCTCAACATTACCAAAAGTGGAGACTTCATATCCTTCTTTGCTTAAGAACTCTGTAAAAGTCAACCTAATGCTTTTCTCATCATCTACTACAATTATCTTTGCCATTATGTTCTCTTTTCTTTATTCTCCTAAATTTTCAATACCATCATATCACATTTTTAAAATTTACTATAATTCTACTTATCATGACTGACAGGTAAATCCACATTAAATCTTGTCCCTTCACCCATGACTGTTTCAAAATGCATTTTGCCTTTATGCTCCTTGATGATTCCATAACTGATTGATAATCCTAATCCAGTCCCCTCTTCTTTAGGTTTTGTGGTAAAGAACGGGTCAAAAATCCTGTTCCTTATTTTCTCTTCAATCCCATTGCCTTTATCCTCCACTGTTATTCTGATAAAATCGGTATGGTCAACCGAGACTTTCTGTGAGGATATGATAATTATTTTATTATCATCAGGTTCTTTATACTTTTTATTCAATGAATCCCTGGCATTGGTGAGCAGATTCAATACTACCTGCTGTATTTGCTGACTTCTGCATTTTATCAATGGAAGGTCTTCTTCGACTTTCAGTATCAGGTTAATGTTATCGTGTCTGATCATTGTTTTGATCAGTGTTAATGTCTGACTGATGATGTCCTTCACATTCTCTTCCCTGTGAATATATTTTTCCTGTCTTGAAAACTGCAGCAGATTCCTTACTATTTCTGACACTCTCCTGGTTTCATAAATAATTTCCTCAGCATATTTTTTTATATTAGAATTGTCTTGACACTGGTCAGTAATAATCTGTCCATAATTCATGATTCCATTAATCGGGTTGTTAATTTCATGGGCAATACCACTGGCCAGCACACCGATTGCCTCAAGTTTCTGCTGTTCCCGTAACTTGATTTCTGTATTTCTTTTTTCTGTCTCCAGTTTTACTTTTTCAGAAACATCAAGCATGATTCCAATTGTTTTCAAAGGGTTCCCGTCTGATGAATAATAATTGCTGGCTCTTCCATGAATATATTTGGTCTCTCCTGTCTTTGTAAGAATCCTGAATTCCATATCAATCGGTAACCTGTATTTGAGAGTATAATCAATATGCTCTTTCAACTTTTCTACATCATCAGGATGAGTAAAACTCAATATTCTTTTATCTTCGATGATTTCATCTGGCATATATCCTAAAATCCTGTAATATCCGTCTGACCAGAAATATTCACCTGTCTGCCAGTTTCTTTCAAAATATCCTAAGTCTGCAATGCTCTCAGCCTGTTTCAAAGTAGATAATTGGCTGGTGATTTTTTCTTGACTGGTTTTATGTTCATGGATATCAATGATTGAACCGATCATCTGGTTGACTATACCTGATTCATCACTTTCCACTGTCCCTCTGATTAAAATCCACCGGGTTGACTGGTCTTTCCTGATTATCCTCAATTCCATTTCAAAGCAGCAGTTCTCTTTTTCTGATCTGGTAAACAGGTCAATGAATTTTTCTTTGTCATTTTTGTGAATATTGTTTTGAAAATATTCCATATCAGGTTTTATGCTGTTTGGTTCATACCCGAGTATTCTGAAAAATTCATCTGACCAGATTGTTTCTTCTGTCTTCAAACTGTATTTAAAACTTCCTACATGAGCAATGTTCTCAGTAGTTCTTAAAATTTCTTCGCTTTCCTTTATTTTCAACTGAGCTTTTCTTTGTTCAGTAATATCTTTTAAAATGCAATGTGTCTGCTTGAATTTGAAAAAGCTGTCTCTTCCGACTCTCCCGTCAAACTCCACATAAAGATGATTACCGTTTTTACAAAGCATCTGAATAACTGACTGTGTCGCTCCTGCCTCTTTAAATTTCATGAAGTTTGTTTTGAAAGTCTCTTTTCCGTCAGCAGTTAAGAAGTCACCAAACCATTTTCCTAATACTTCTTCTTTTTCATAACCAAGAAGATCAAGCCATGCCTGATTAACATCAATAAGATACCCCTGCTTGTTTAGTGACTGATAGCCAAGAGGCGCTTCTTCAAATAAATCTCTGAACCTTTTCTCACTGTCTTTCAGATTCTGCTCAAGATTTCTTTTTTCCGTTACATCTTCTACATAGGCCAGATACTTGTTATTGCTGACACTGATTGCTTTTATTATCCATTTCCCGATTTCACGCTTCTTATTGATAAACTGCAATTCTCCAATTTTTTCACCGGATTCTTTAACCTCTTCAAAGTGTCTTATTGCATTTTCCATATCATCTTTTGGAATCATATCTGTGATATTCATCTTTATGAGCTCATCTTTACTGTATCCGGTTATTTCAGTTGCTTTTTTATTCACCTCAAGATAATCACCTTTTTCATTAACAAGAAACATTCCATAAGGAGATTTTTCAATATATTCGTTCAGCTTATATTCACTGGTTTTCAGCTTTTCGTTGACTTCCATGAATTCAGTAACATCTAAATAAGATGAGACGATTTCTCCTGTCGGCAGTTTAAATATGCTATTCACATACCAGAATTTATCTTCAAATTTTGTTGCTTTCATCCTTTTAGGTATACCAGATTGATAAACCTCTTTCATTATATTGATAAGATCTGTCTTATCAACATCCTTTACCAGGTCACCAATTGTTTTACCTAACACTTCAGTTTTTCTTTTATTGGCTTTTTCAAGGCTTGTTTTGTTATATTCCTTAATTACATAATCTCTGGCGCTTTCACCATTATTCTTCACTTCATAAACAGCGACTCCAGTAGTTATGTTGTCAAACAATAAGCTGAACATATTTTCTTTTGTCACGTCTTCCTTCATAAAGTCTTCTGTTCTTTTAACTCTGATAATATATGATTTCTTCAGATTGAAAATATGGTCTATCACCCATTTTGAATCAACTTGAATGGGAAGCGTGTCAAGGTTGAAGTCACTGTCAATGCACATCTTTATTTTCAGATATACATCATTATGAAAAACGTTCTCCATTTTCTTTGAATCGGTAAATAAGTTTGAACTAAGTAAAGTCCAAATTCCTTTAATCGAAAAGTTTTTTGAAACCTCGACAATATTATCACTGACAGATGTGATATACCCTTTATATTTGTCTGTTAATTTTAATTCATAAGTACTCATTTTTCAGCTGCTTTCACCACTTTGACGAATACAATCCCTTTTTTAATTATATCTTATTACTTAAAGCACGTCAATTCAGCCACTTATAACAATAATATTAACATAATGAATATAAATAAAGTCATTTGTGAATATATTTAATAAATTTATTGAAAT
>JAFGUQ010000026.1 GCA_016938455.1 Clostridia bacterium | reverse complement strand
CCAACTAACTAACTAAAAACTATGGCAATACTTTTTCAGGTTGCTGATATAATCCGACTCCGTCTGCAAGTGGAAGAGTCTCAGGATATGCTCTTATGAGTTCATTTACCATTTCATGCAATCTCATTTCACTGTCAGGAACATTTTCTTCTGTTGAAGGATCAGTGACATCAATAGCTTTTTTAATCTGTTTATTTATACTCAACAATTCATAATCCTGTTTTTTACCAAATCTTTCAAGATATTCTTTTTCACCATAGAAAGGTTCAGCTTTTATCATTACAAGATTTACATCAGTGAGATTGCAGTGAAGAAGGTTCTTATAAGGATCTTTATCTTTTTTAGAGTATATAACAATGTCTGCTTCCATTCCTGGTTTAAGTGCACCTATGTATTGTTCAAAACCTGTTATCTTTGCAGGATTCCAGGTCATCATATCAAACAGATCTTTTTCTGTAAAAAAACCGTTGAACTGCTTTAGATTAACTTCCCACGCAAATTTGAACTCATCAAGCATATTATCACTGCCTGTTATGCTCCAGTCAGGTGCAAGTGATATTGTAAGTCCTGATTTTTTAGCCAGATCAGCTTTTGTACCAGTGCCGTAAAGCACATAATTACTCATCGGAGACCATACCAGACCTATGTTGTTTTCAGCCATTATATCAAATTCTTCCTTGCCGAATGCTGTTCCGTGAATAATAACAAGTCCAGGTCTTATAAGTCCGTTTTTCTGCAATGTATAGAATTCTTCCTTTGAAGATTCATCAATACCTTCTCCAAGATGTATGAGATGATATTTGCTTTCACCTGATTCTATCTTGTGTATTATTGATGGAGCTCTTTTTAATTCTCGTGGCTGAAGAGGAAATATAGATGTAGTTATATGATCATCAACAACTCGGTTATAATGGTCCATATTTCTGACAAGAGTCTTTAGACCTGCTCTTAATGAACAACCCTGTATCATTGTTGTACCAGAAATAAGAGCTTTTATCTCAGCATATTTTTCTGCCACAAGCATAAGATCACCTGATCTTGTAAAAGTCTTTCTGCCTGTCATGAGTTCTTTGTATTCTTTTTTTCTTGACCATTCATATCTGTTCTGGAATATTTCATCAGGTCGCCATT
>JAFGUQ010000223.1 GCA_016938455.1 Clostridia bacterium | reverse complement strand
GTTTATGCTCAAAATAAATAGCCACTCTGGTTGGATAGTTTTTGGAAACAGAAGTCAGCGGAGCAATGATGATAGTATTGATATTCTGATTCATCTCATCCGGTGAAACCACGACATATGGCCTTGTCTTTTTGATTTCTGATCCCATTGTTGGATCTAAATTCACCCAAATAATATCATATTGATTGATTACCACTTCCAGTCCTTTGTTTCCTCAGCAAAGATTTCATTAAACGAAAGCTTGTCATCGCCGTTTTCATGCATAAGCTTGAATTCCTTGTTCCAGTTTTTTCTTGGAGAAATAACTGGTTCTATGATCACTCTGCCGTCTTTGACAAACAAGTTAACCTCGTCAGTAATATGACACTCTTTTAGAATCATTGCTGGAATTCGTATCCCTTTTGAATTCCCTATTTTTATTATATTTACATTCATTTTATTCACCTCATAACACAATGTAATTACATTGTACTTATTTAGTAGGCACTTATCAATAAAATTAAGTTTTCGTTTTCTAACAAAATAGTTACCTTTTTATTGTGCATGAGTCGTTTTTGTGGTAACTTCATTTTAATGATCTAATTATTTTTTACAAAGTGAAAGGATTACTATGAACAATCATTTAATAACCATTCCTATCCCCAAAACTCGCGATCCTTTTGTGAATGCGCAGCTTGTCCCTGCAGGATTTGACAAGGAAACCGGTGAAGAAAGATTCTGGATATCAACCTATAACGATATCAGTGGAAGCACGGGACTTCTCATCACAGAATCAGGGAAACATAGGCTGTATCACTTTTCTATGAACGATAAGCACGATGGATTTTATGGTGCTTCATATGCCGGTGACGAGATCATGTGGCTTTCATGTTATCTCGATTCAGTCACCAGGCTAGATTTGAAAACAGGTGAAACAACCGTTTTCAATACAGGACTTCCTCACGAACTTTCATTAAGCGGATTCACCTATGATCCAATAACCGGCAAGACTTTTTCCAGCGCCTATTGCATGAGTGATTTCAAACGAAACGGATTTTCATTTGACACGAAAAAAGAGAGTGTCTCTAAGGTTTTCAGGGACATTCCCCTTGCAACCAACCAGTTAAGATACTCAATCAGGAATCTTGATGGTACCTATACATTAGTGAATCTGCTTCCGGGAGTGGAACTGCTGTCATGGGATCCGGTGACTGACACACTTGAGGTCATTCTTAAAAGCCTGACGCTGCCTCCAAAAGCAAACCCTGTTGAATATGCAGTGATTATCAGTCGTAACGACGGTGCTGTTTATCTTCCCAGGTTCGGATGGTTTGATCCTTTGAAGCGCATGTTTATTGAGGGTCCGGAACCTGAAAAAGAGACCTCATGGTTTGCCATGGATGATCAGTTCGCATACGGAAGCAAAAAACTACCGCTTGGGAATACCTCTCTCTATCAATGGAATTTTAAAACGGGTAAAGTCATACTCATGGCTGAGATTCCAGACTCTTTGCATTATGGTTTCAGAATGACTGAAAAAGGTAAAATAGTCGGTGTGAACATGTATGGATATTTCTATAGAGTCGATACAGGGACTTTCGCTCTGGAAGGTTCCATGAAAGTGGGCAGTGATGCCGTCGGACGAATCGACTGTCTGCATCAGATTGATGATGAAAGACTTCTCTGCACCCCTTTTATCACACAGCGTTTCTTTGAAATAAACATGTCGACAGGTGTAGGAACTGATCTTGGCAGAGCCACAGGCGGAAACGGTGAAGTGCTGAAAGTCACAGATATGAATGGTAAAATCTATATGGCATCATATACCAAAGGTCAGCTGGTCGAATATGATCCTAATCTGCCGGCTAGATTTCCGGAAAATCCTAGAATGGTGGTGATCCCACCCGAAAAAGCAATGCGTCCTGTTGCCCTGTGCACCGACGATGAGACCATTTTCTACTCTTGCAGCCCTGAATATGGCAATTTAGGTTCCATGATGATCAGATTCACCCCGAAAAACAATGAGACATGGTTCAAGGATAATCCTATTAAGAACCAGATGATTCGCTCACTGTACTATGACAGGAAAACAAATGTACTCCTTGCTTCGACAACATTGCATGCGGATTGCAAAACATGCATACCTATTGATGATTTCTGTGTGCTTGCCACACTCGATCCTAAGACGATGTCCACTGTGAAATCATTGAATGTCAACTGTCAATACGAGAATCTGGCTGTAATAGGTCATATGACCGAGGATACTTATCTCGTCATGGATATCAATCCATATATTGAGCTTCACCAAGGATTTCACTGCCATGTCTTTTCAATAAAGGATTTCACTCTCATTCCCTATTCTCTGCCTTTACCGCTGATGAATAAGACACTGACAAGAATCTATGCCACTGAAGACACCGGAGTTTTCATCATCGCAAGCGAAGAGACTGTTGAACTCTGGAATCTTGATGAAAAAGAACTTCTGAAGGAATTGGGACCGAACCCCGGATTCTATAACGCAGAAGTGCAGGGAAACAGATTGTATCTCATCTGTAAATATGAAATTCACATTTATGAATTTTAAGAAATATTTGAAATGTAAAAAAGGCATCACCGGTAAGTGATGCCTTTTATCATATATGCATTCTAATTGGACAATTTTTCAATGATCAGTTTCTTGCCCAGTACCAGCGCTTCATCAATCTTGGATGAGTCCTTTCCGCCTGCCTGTGCCATATCCGGACGTCCTCCGCCTCCGCCGCCTGTCACCGCAGCGACTTCTCTGATGACATTACCGACATGTATTCCTTTTTTAACTGCAAGTTTTGTTGCACCTGCTACGATGTTCACTTTATCTCCTCCGGAGATCAGAAGTACCACGCAGTCTTCAAACTTATCTTTAGCCATATCACAGAGAGCACGTAACTGATCCATATCAGCATTCTCTAATGATGATACCATCACTTTAGTCCCGTTTATTTCTTCAGGATTAG
>JAFGUQ010000025.1 GCA_016938455.1 Clostridia bacterium | reverse complement strand
TTTAATTGTAGATGGCGGAAATGCAGCACCGCATTTATTTCCAGAAGACTGTGATGTCATTGAAAAACAGGCACAGGCAAGAAGAATCATGATATCTCATCTGAACCCTTCGTTTGACAATGAGCATCTATTCAGTCAGCCGCTGGTTAAAACAGGGGATGTGTATCAGCTGGGATGAAATCTGTATAGTACAGATGAAAAAATATTTTTCAGAGTTATGACATGATATCATGAAGAAAAAGAAGTTAGGGGAGTACGATTTATGAAAAAGATAGTCACTCTTATTCTTATTTCATCTATGCTTATGCTTATATTTTCATCTTGTCAGAATAATGACGATGTGACCAATAGCGGAATTGATATCAGTGACCAAAACAAATCCGGAACATCATTGATATTGAATGTGAATGCTTCAGCCAGCACCGGGAAATATGTCTATTATGATGACTGGGTGAAAGCCATCAAGGAAAAGTACAATATTGACATCAGAATTGATTATGTACCCGCCATGGATTATCAGAACTTCAATGATGAAGGTTATATTTCTGATAGTATCAAAGATGGCAGTATGACTGGATTAATATTATTGAATAGCCAAAATATCGATAAAATCATGTCACTGAAAGAAGCAGGGTATATCCTGCCGTTATCCGAATACCTGGAAGACAATATGGCTTTTAATCAGCTTCCGTCTGACATGGTTGACGGATATATGATTGATGGAGAACTGTATGCCATCCCTGCTGGTTATTCCATGCTGCCTTCCATTCGGCTGATACAGAAAAGCCTGCTGAATGAGACAGGATTGAGTAAACCTGAAACATTGGATGAACTATATCAGTTTCTTCTGGCTGTCAAAGCAAAAGGAAAATCACCTCTGGTGATCTTAAGAACAAACAGAGATATCATCACATATTCCACCAAAGATCTGTTCTATGCCAACGGATGCTATATCTCTTACCAAGGAATGTCCAGTATCAGCTTTGATCCATTGACTGGAGCCTATGAAGATTTCATGTTAAAGGCGGAAGCGACTGATACTTTGAATTATTTTAATTTATTATTACAGAATCAGCTGATTGTAAGAGAAACTCTGAAGAATCTGACTCAAATCCTGGGTAATCCAAATACCGGCAGTTATTATTCTGAAGTATATAACAGGAATGATCTTGATAACTATGAAATGGTATATGGGTTAAGGGGAAGCAATGATAAATATCTGAATCTGGCATTAATGAACTATTACACCTATGTGGTGGCCAGCAATACAGAAAATCCAAAACAGATGGTCAACGACTTCGTCAATACATTCCTGCTCGATAAAGAGGGATATCTTATGTCATATTTCGGTGTGGAGGGAAAATCATATGAAATGAAGGGAAACGATGTTATCAGGACAGGAAATGATTCCAGAATCATGCTGACACAACTTGATATCAGGTATATGGCCAACCCCGAAACAAAATATCTGGATGAAACAGGAAATGATGTTTATCCCGGACTGGCAGATTTAAGTGCATCAGTCAGACAATTACTGGACACCGATCAAATGTTCCCATATACATATAATCTCTATTCTCCCGGGTATACCAATGGAATTTCAGAACTTTTCGGAATCTCTTTCAGACAGTTTGCCAATGCAGGTGGCAATGCCAGTGTCGAGGATTTTATTGCTGAGTATAGAAAAAACGCCAAGGAAATGGGCGGCAGTGAAGTGTTGTCAAAAATCAACGGGTTCTATCATTACACATCAGCCTATGACTACCACTAATAGTCAATCCTTTTAGGGACATTGACTGTAAATGCGGTGGCAAGTGCTTTTCTTCCATATAGTGTCTCAGTATATTCGTCAGGTTGTCCATCGTTGATGTATACAGTATAATCACCCTTAAGAATAACTCTGTGCCCGTTACCATCAATAAAAGACATCGCCTGCTCATCAATGATAAAGGTGACTGTTTGCTGCTGATTTGACCTGAAAAACTCTTTTCTGAATTGCTTCAACTGATACTTTGGCGATTTTACATTAGATTCTGGTGTCTTTATATACATCTCTATCACATTATATGTATCGAAGAGACCTTCATTAAGAATGGTTACAGAAACATTGAAAAGGTACTCTTCTTTTTTTTCTATTTTAATATCCTTGAATTTGAAATGTGAATAAGTCAATCCGTAACCAAAGGGATATAGCGGTGTTTCTTTCATGTACCGGTAAGTCTGAGTCGTCATCTCATATTGTGTGAAAGGGGGTAACTGGCTGATTGATTTATAGAAAGTGACTGGAAGTTTTCCTGATGGAGAACACTCGCCGCTTAAAATATTGGCGATGGCTTTTCCGCCAAGTGCACCGGGATACCATGCCTGG
>JAFGUQ010000222.1 GCA_016938455.1 Clostridia bacterium | reverse complement strand
TTGACAGGCTTTAAGGTGAAATTGCTTAATTCCAGATAAATAATTTCATCGCTGTCCGCATAATCTCTTAACACATCAAGATCATAAAACTGCCTGCAGAAATACTTGCTGATATCTTTAAGAAAGAAGTTCCGGATACCCTGATGAACAGTGACTATTTCATCGATTAATTCTTTTTTGATCTGATTCTCTATCAGAACATTAATCAGTGTTTCTTTTGACATGGTGGTGAATACCGGTGCCGGAGTCATCAGATAAACATCATCGTTTTTAGATCCCAGTTTTAGAATCCGCTGTGTCAGAATGGAGATATTCTTCTGTGTGAAACTGAATAGATCGACCAGGCTTGAGCTGACTGATAATCTGACTTTGAAAATCCGCTCCATCTGAGAGGTACTGAAAGGGTCTTTATATAATGCAGTATAGCGATGCTTGCATTTGACTGAAGAGCACATACTTAAAATAGCTGCATGGTCTTTGATGATATAAACACTGGGTGCAGAAATGTTATTATCCACATTCTGATAGTAATAGGAAACAAGGTTACCTGAAAAGTAGAGAGGAAGCCAGTTAAACACAATATTGGAAACACTTTCAATATCTCTGCTGGTATTATGAATGATGGTGATATGATGACCGTTCTTCAGTATTTCAGCCATTTTTTCCTGCCATTTGATCATGTAACTCGGATTTTCTGTCAGCCAGATCATGTTTTCCATGTCAGATACCAGCAGTTCCTGAGCTGATGAAAGACTGAGCACATAATCAAGAAGCTTCATGATGGCATCTCTTTTTCCCTGATTACCATGATATATATCTATAGTTGCCGTATATAGTTCGCCTTGTGACAATTCCATAGGTTCGACCTCAAGAAATTTTAGACCACCGGACAGCCACTTTCTTAAAGCAGTGAAAAGCCAGTCCTTATTATTCTTATCTTCTTTTGAAACAAGATTATCAAAGAATCGTTCAAGTGTGTTTATACCCTGAGAATTGTTGATTTCAATTAAGGAACTGACCGTTTTGCTGAAATGGACTATGGAAGGGTCAAATGGCCGTGCACCGTTTTTCCATTTACTGACCAGTGTCCGATCGACTGAAATCCGGTCAGCTAACTGCTGCCCTGATACCTTTAAAAGTTCCATAATATATTTCAGACGATTTATTGACTGCATCTTTTTTTCCTTACGAAGAACAAAGTATCAAAAATTCACGGATTTGTCAACAAAAAAGCGTGAAAGTTATTTATAGAAAAACATTTTATGAAATGTGTCTGCTATAATCATGTCAAGAGATTGATTAGGGCACATTACAGTTTGTGTAAAGATATAAAGTGTAGATAAGTTAATGTAATTTATCCTACACTTTATATATTTTTTATAAAAATCATATTACAAGGAGTCAAAATGAAGAACAAATATCTACTATTGATCGCAGGAGCACTATTGACTATAGCGCTAGTAAGCTGTGGGGACAAAGAAGTGAAGCAGGCAGTGACTGAACCATCAGATCAGCAGGTGAGTCAATCTGCTGTTCCATCTGCTAATCCATCCGATCAGCCATTGGAAGTAAAAGATGATGGCAAATGGGAACATAAGGCAGTCAAAGATAACATGGCCATCAAAGCAATAGTCACTGACGGGAATGTTTATGTAGGATATTCACAGGAGTTTATCGCTTACTCATATAACGGACTGGACTGGGAGGTCGCTTTGAAAGGAGAAGAACTTTTCCTCAATACGATTATGTATGGGAATGGTACTTTTTTTGCATCAGCAGGACATGAAACTTATTACCAGTCAAATGACGGGATTAACTGGACAAGTTATGATGTATCATCAATTTCATATAATCAGACTTATACCGGAGTTTATGCTGAAGGGAAATTTGTCAGCATTGATGAAGGAGGGCATGTAGTCACATCCGCTGATGGCATCCACTGGGAAAAGTATCACAGCAAAGATAACCCAGATGATGATATCTATCTTGAGGATGTAGCTGGTTATGATGCAGTCATTACTGATATCATATATGAGAATGGCCGATATATTGCAGGAGTTTATGACAGCTGTATTTTTGTCAGTAATGGTCTTGACCACTGGGACATGGCTGTTTTTGAAGATAATCCTTATGAAATTGTCTGGGACATAAAAACCATCGGAAACAAGGCTGTCTGTGCAGGTCTGGCCCAGCTGACTGTTATAGACCTTGATACTCTGAAACCTGTGAAAAGCAATGCAGAAGAGGGGTATTATCTGTCTCTTGAAAAATATGAGGGTAAACTCATTGCATTCAAAGCCATCGGTGAAGTTCTTGTGTCGGCAGATGGCATCACATGGAATGTGCTGTTCGAAAAACCGGCAGATTACATGGATTTTTATTCTGCCACGATAATCGGTGATATGATT
>JAFGUQ010000221.1 GCA_016938455.1 Clostridia bacterium | reverse complement strand
GATGAACAAAGTAAATTCATCCGTCCTAAAGACATGAACGGAAATTTCATTGAACCATTTGATCCGAGAAGTAAAAATGAGTTCTGTGAAGGTAATTCATGGAGTTATACCTATTATGTCCCTCATGATATACAAAGCATCATCAACCTGACAGGAGGAGAAGATAAATTTAATAAAAAACTGAATGGTGCTTTCAAAAAATCACAAATCAAGAAGTACTATGCAAAGAAACCTGCCACAAGAAGAGACAAAGCCTATATCAACTACGGCAATGAGAACATGAGATTCACTGCCTGTCTATTCAATTATTCAAACGCACCTCATCTGGCTCAGAAATGGTCCAGAAAAGTGAAGACATCTCTTTTTTCAGGTATAGGAAAGAATGGATTCAGAGAAGATGATGACTGCGGTCTGTCCGCAGGTACCAGTCTTTTACTGGGACTTGGATTATTTGATTTCAAAGGTGGTGCTTATGAGAATCCCGAATATGAAATCACCTCTCCCATCTTTGACGAGATAACGATAAAACTTGATAATCAATATTACTCTGGAAACACATTGACAATGAAAACATATAATAACAGTAAGAAAAATCAATACATTGAAAAAATATTATTCAATGGCAATGAAATCAAAAACTTCAGAATCAAGCATAATGAATTGATTAAAGGCGGTTTACTTGAAATTTTCCTGACAAAGAAACAGCCCTGCTAAGCAAACGAGGTTTTATCAGACAAGGAAACCTTGGCATAAACATCTGATTAATGGTCGTTGACTTTTACTCATCATCTTTTGACTCTGCTTTAATCTCATACAATCTTTTTTTAAGCTCAGCCTGAATCAATGAATACTCCTGCCGGTTATATACATTATTCATTTCATTCGGATCCATTTCAAGATCAAACAGTTCCCACTCTTCATCTGTATTCCAGTCTATCGAACCACTGGTGCCAAGTGCTTTGCCATAATAAAATATGAGTTTGTATCTTTTGGTCCTGATTCCGTAATGAGCAGCTACATTGTGATGTGCAAGGTGCATCCAATATCTGTAATACATGTCTTTTCTTACCTCTGCCTCATGATCACCTTTCAGCTGATTCATAAAGCTGATACCCTGCATCTCTTTAGGTTGCTTTATCCCTGCAATATCAAGTAATGTCTGAGCAAAGTCAAGGTTCAACACCATATTGTCATTAATACTGCCAGGTCTGATCATACTTGGATATCTGATAACCAATGGCATTCGAAGAGACTGCTCATACATGAACCGCTTATCATACCAGCCATGATCTCCAAGATAGAATCCCTGGTCTGAGGTATAGATGACCATTGTATCGTCTTTAAGCCCGTTATCTTCTAAATAGGTTAATAACCTGCCAATATTATCATCCACACAATCAATGCATCGCAAGTATTCTTTCATATACCGCTGGTATTTCCAGTTTTTCAGTTGTGCTTTGCTGCTAAAAGTGACTTTTTCTCCTTCAAGCGTCTCATACCATAATGTGGATATATCATCTGGGACAGGCAGACTGTCATAAGGTTCATAGCCTTCTGGTGTCTTAATTTTGAGATCAACAGCATTAAAATCTCTCTCCACTCTCATTCTGGCTCTTCTTGCCGCTTCTGCTCTGTTTTTGTAATCATCATCAAAGGTTTCAGGAACAGGCAGATCCTCTATATAATGCGATCTGTATTCTTCTGAAACCAGCCAAGGTCTGTGAGGAGCTTTATGATGGCAGAAAAGCAGAAACGGTTTATCTTCATCTCTGTTTTCAAGAAACTCAAGGCATTTATCTGTGATGATGTCAGTGACATATCCTTCAAAAACTTTTGAAGTTCCGTTTTCTACCATGACAGGATTAAAATAGTCTCCCTGCCCTGGCAGCACATTGTAATAGTCAAAATTTTTCGGCCAGTGTTTTTCTCCCTGCCCTAAATGCCATTTTCCGACAATCCCTGTCTGGTAACCATTTTCCCTGAAAAGTGCAGGAAATGTTAAAATCGAATTGTCCAGTTTGTCTCCCAGTGTCTTAACCCCATTGATATGAGTATGAGTCCCGGTTAAAATAGTGGCTCTGCTGGGGGCACATATTGAATTGGTACAGAAACAGTTATTAAAAAGCATTCCTTCATTGGCAATACTGTCCATATTAGGTGTTTTGTTTATTTTACTCCCATAACAGCTCATGGCATGAGAGGCATGATCATCGGTCATGATAAAGAGAATATTGGGTTGACTCATTACTGCCGTCGAGTAGACAGCCCACTACTCTTTCCCTTTCTTAATATTTATCACATCAAGCGAGGAGTAGCTGCTGCCCCTCACAGAACCGT
>JAFGUQ010000220.1 GCA_016938455.1 Clostridia bacterium | reverse complement strand
ATTTCTAAGCGGATTTTCATATTTGAACACATAAGCCCTGTCGTATGGAGTTCCTCCGCTATCCACGCTGCTTATTTCTCCGGATGAAAGGAGTTTATCGAAATCATTGTCAGAAATAACAGCTGTGTTCATAGCTCCGAATGACAGAAATCCGGCATCAGAAGTCGATGTGATTTGCATATCCTGCTCATTGAAGCTAGCTTTAATTCCAATGACATTCAGTCGTTCAAGCATATAGGAGGATACCACAAGCATCATTTCATTATCATTGATAGTCACTGGTTCATAGTGCGTTCTTGATACACTGATTAACTGATTGTATTCAGACTGTGAGTAAATCCTTAAATAGTTGTCTCTCCCTGATATCTGATAAATGTCGTTAGGCATTGTAACGGAGACAATGACAGGTTTACATGTAAATCTCCCGGTCTGATATTCTGATTGGATATCGATGTCATATTTTGAAAAAAGCGCATGTACCCCGTCTATCAATTGGAGATTACCACTGTAATAAAACATGTCATATCCTATATTCATATAGGTATTTGCTTCAATGCTGTTGTAAAGAGTATAACCGGTGGCAATGATAGTCGTTGATACCGCACTAAGTACTGCAATGGTCGCCATGGCTCCTGCAATAGACTTGATGCGATGTGAAAAAGCAGCAGAAGCAATCAATGTGCTGCCGACATAATATTTTTTCCTGTTCCTTTTTAGCATTTGCATGACTTTAGGGAGTCCACCTCTGAAAAAAAGATAAGTTCCTCCAATGACCAGGCATAAAATGGGGATGGATGCAATGAGCACAGTGTCAGGATTATGCTGAATGGCAAGAAAATATCCTCCAATAATCAGCAGCAGTGAAATAATCATTGATATGACCGATCCTTTTACTTTTCCCTCTGATGTCTTATTCGCTTTGAATAATTCAACCAGTTCAAACTTGTTGATGACTCTCAGTCCTGATAATCCCATCACACAGAAAACAGAAAAGAAAATGACTGCAGTGGTAAAAATTGCTTTAGCTGATATAGAAAATTCGATATCTCCCTTGAAGTCTGCCATAGTCATCGATAGCAGTATCATCGCTGTCATTTTAGAAAAGAAAATGCCTGCTGCAATTCCAATGATGACCCCTGCAATACCGACAAGCATGGTTTCAAAAAAGAGCATTTTCCATATGCGCTGGTTTGACATTCCGAAAAGTGCAAAAGTAGAGATTTCTTTTTTCCTGGCTCTAATGAAATTATTATTTGAACTTAATAGAAAAAAGAAGACAAACACCACAATCACAATGGCAAAACCTATCAGCATTGACTTGTATCTGGTATCTTCAGAAAACTTCAGTGCTACACTGTCATTTTCCATTAATGCAAAAAAGGAATAAATGGTGAATACACTGAAAGTGAGTGAGAAAAAATACATGACATATTTTTTGAAATTTCTTTTAATGTTATTGATGACAATATGATGCAGACTCATTTTTCCACCTCGCCAAGAACACTCATGACTTCCAGAATCGCATTATAAAAGTCTTTTTTGTTGGCATGGGCATAGAGCTGGTTATAGATCTCTCCATCTCTGATAAACATGATTTTCTTGCAGTAACTGGCCGCAAACAGATCATGAGTCACCATGAGAATGGTTGAATGATATGTGCGGTTTATGTAATCAAGAAGCTCGAGAAGGTCCTTTCCTGATTTTGAATCAAGATTACCGGTGGGTTCGTCTGCTAAGATGATTTTTGGATTCGTGATTAATGCCCGGCAGGCAGCTGCCCGCTGCTGCTCTCCTCCTGACACCTCATAGGGATATTTTTCAAGTACTTCCGTGATGCCAAGATCATGTGACAGTTCCTTAAGTTTATATTCCATCGTCTTTGCGTCATGTCCTTTAAGCGCCAGCGGAAGAATGATGTTTTCCTTCAGGGTCATTGTCTCAAGCAGATTATAGTCCTGAAAAATAAAACCTATATTGTGCATCCGATGAAGTGCCAGCTCTTTCTTATCATATGAGGCTACATCTTTCTTGTTCATGATGAGATTCCCTGAAGTCGGCTTATCAATGCTGCCTATGATATTTAAAAGAGTGGTTTTTCCTGAACCGGAAGCACCCATCACTCCCAGAAAGTCACCTTCATTCATTTCAAAACTGATGCCTTTCAGGGCTGTGTATTTTTTTGATGATTTTTTTGAGCCATATATCTTACTGATATTCTGCACTTTTAAAATTTCCATTGATTATCCTCCATGTATCAATTATTCACATATATCATATAATCATTATTGTGTCGGTAAAATCGATTTAACTTACAGTTCAAGTAATGTGACTTACATTTTTGTCACATTGTAATTTGTACCTTCATTATGAAATCGAAGCGTGAACTGGGCATACTCCCCGTAAGTTGACTGAGCACAAAGCTCATGACCCATCAGGTCACTGAGTTTTTTTGACAGATACATTCCATATCCGGTGGCTTTAAGACTGTTTCGCTGATCTGATCTGGTATACCCTTTCATGAAAATCTGATTGATATCCTCTTCAAGTATCCCCATCCCGGTATTTCTGATGATAATATCTGTATTTTCAGCATCTTTCAATACTTGAATGGAGATCTGCCCGTTTTCATTGGTGTACTTTATTGCATTCGAAATAATCTGTGAAATGATATAGCCACTCCACTTTTCATCTGTCAGCACCATTTCTTCCACATCAGGGATTAATATTCCGATTTTCCTGTATATGAAAAAGCTTGAAAAACTCTTAAGTGAATCTGCAATCAGTCGTTTAGTCGATACTTGAGTAATCTTGAAGTCATTATAGAATGCACTTGACTTCAGCTGATAAAATACAGCCTGAGCATATTTTTCGACTGTGGTAAGTTCCATGTCAAACCGTCTGAATGAATCCTGACTGAAACTGTTTTCGTTGCTCTCAAGTATCAGACGAATAGCAGAAACAGGAACCTTGATATCATGGATCCACTTGGTGATGAAGTCAATTTCCTCCGCTGTCCTGGTTTCCATGCCTGCTTTGAATTTCTCATAGTCAAGTGAAATCCCCCTCACCATCTTTGCATAAGCCAAATCCATCGGATGATAGAACTCATCTTCATCAAATGAAAAGGTGTTGAGTTCACAGAAAAGCCTGAATTTTTTAATTCTGGCGTTTAATATAAGGTAATCAATTATGATATAAGTAACTAAAAGAAAAAGCATACCTGCCATGATATAAGTAGCATTTGATTCAGTGATTGCGAAATGACGGTCCAGTTTATAGATGATGACAGAAAAAGTGATTCCTGCTGCAAAGAAAAGATAAGTTAACCATTTTTCTTTGAAATACTCAAAAATGCTCATGACAGCATGTACCCTTCTCCTTTGATTGTTTCAATTGATCCGTCACAGTTGATCTCTTCGAGTTTCCTTCGAAGACGATTGATATTGACAGTCAATGTATTGTCATCAACAAAACTTTCATCTTCCCATAGCGCTTTGATTATTCTGACACGAGACACTATCCTGTTCTGTTCTCTTATTAAAAGTGTGATGATTCTGCTTTCGTTCTTAGTAAGTGATATTTCTTTTCCCTGGCATAAAAGAGTCGCAGACTCTAAGTTGAAAATCATTCCCTTGTACTGCAGCAGATTCAATGTCTGGTCAGCATAGGCATAAGTTCTTCTCAGCATGGCCTGCACTTTGGCAATCAGTACATCGATGGAAAACGGTTTTTCGATATAATCATCTCCTCCTTGAGTAATGGCACAGATCTTATCAGCATCTGTATCTCTAGAAGAAATGAAAATCACCGGTACAGATGATAACTGTCTGATACGGCTGCACCAGTAGAACCCGTCATAAAAGGGAAGGTTGATATCCAGTAAAACAAGCTGAGGAAGAAACCTGCTGAATTCATCAAGCACCTTGTCAAACTGGTTGATTATGATGGTTTCATATCCCCATTTGCTCAGTTTTTCTTTTATGATAGTAGCAATGGTTCGGTCATCTTCAATTACCATTATTTTATACATCGTTTCTCCCCGTCTTTTTGGTATTTGGCTCTTTAATCTGAGATAAAGAACGCTATAATTATATCATAATATCTTTGTGCACCCTGTAAAAAAACATTTCAATAAAATAAGCTGATTGCTCAGCTTATTTTATGAAATATAAAAAACGAATCTTTGGTTTCCCTAACCGTTTATTATTATAACAGAAAAATTTTCAAAGAAATGAAAAAATCGCACTTTTCACGTTTT
>JAFGUQ010000219.1 GCA_016938455.1 Clostridia bacterium | reverse complement strand
GTTAACGGTCTTCTCTGAAGTATTCTCTTCCCAGCCAGTGAGGTGGATTATTTTTTATAGAAGGTCTGATGGAAGTGATGATCAAAACGACAATAGTCGCAATATATGGCAGCATATCAATGATATCCTGCGGTATATGAAGTTCAAATTTCTGCAGTCTGAATCCGATAATATCAAGCAGCCCGAAAAAGTAGGAACCTAAAATCGCTTTATATGGATTCCATGAGACAAAGATAACCAGTGCTACAGCAATCCATCCTTTCCCTGCAACCACATTATCCTGCCAGACAGGAATGTAGACCAATGAGATATACCCTCCTGCCAGACCGCTGAGCGCTCCGCCGATCAGAATATGAATATATTTATACAGACTGACATTAATCCCTACAGCATCCGCTGCATATGGGTTTTCACCAACTGCTTTCAAATTCAGCCCGATTCTTGATTTATATAAATAGATACCGAAAAAAACTGTTATGATGATAGAGAGATAAACCAGAATGTCCTGTTTAAAAAGAATATCTCCCACAAAAGGTATTTTACTTAATAAGGGTATTTCAATGCTGCTTTTTAAGAATAATTTAACATTGGCTGGAACTACTTCTCCTATATAGGAGGACCCTATAAATGAGGAAACTCCGGTTCCGAAAATAGTAAGTGCCAGTCCTGTTACAATCTGATTTGTCCTTAGAGAAACCGTCAGAAAAGCATAGATTAATGAAGCGGCCAGTCCAGCCAGCATGGCGACCAATATGGCTAGACCTGCATTCTGAGTTTCAAAAGCAGTCACAAATCCCATGACAGCTCCGACAAGCATCATACCTTCTACTCCAAGGTTAAGGTGCCCTGCTTTTTCGGTAATGGTTTCACCCAGTGTCGCAAGCAGAAGAGGTGTTCCGGCTTGGATGGCTGCAATCAGCAGCAATGTGATATTCATGCTTTTTTCACCTCTTTCTTGTTATAAAACACTTTATACTGTACAAAAAACTCACTGCCAAGAACAAACAAAAGAATGATTCCCTGTAAAATCTGTGCGACTGATGCAGGAATCTGAAAAGCCGTCTGAATATAATTCCCGCCTTGAACCATACCAGCAAAGAGAATAGATACCAGTATGATGGTTCCCTCATTTAATTTTGACAGCCAGGCAATTATAATCGCAGTGAAACCTACGCCGCCTGAGGTATTGACATTAAGTGTATGACTGACGCCGGAAACCTGAACAAATCCGGCTATTCCGCAGATCCCGCCGCTTAATAACATTGATAATACAACAATTTTTCCTACCTTCATTCCTGCATATCTGGCTGTGTTTTCACTCCCGCCAACCACATTGATCTCATAGCCTCTTTTTGTATGATGAACAAGAAGATAAATAAAAACTGCAATCAATATGGCAATGATCCACCCGATATGAATACCGAACACTTCTGGAAGGTACCCGCTTTGCTCAAATTTGGCAATGACCGGAAATCCCATTCCATTCGGATCTTTCCAGGCAGTATATTGAAAGTATCCAACCAGTTTCAATGCTATATAATTCATCATCAATGTGAAGAGCGTTTCATTCGTACCGAACCTGACCTTGAAAAGAGCCGGGACGACCGCCCATATCCCGCCGAATATGAATGCGGTCACGAACATCAGCGGAAGCAGTATGATTCTTGGAAGACTCGAGTAATTCAGTGCCACATAAGTTGCCGCAGCAGCTCCCATCATGATCTGACCTTCGCCTCCGATATTCCAGAATTTCATTCGAAAAGCAATGGAAATTCCAATAGCTGTGATTGCCAGAGGCACTGCTTTGACTATTGTATTTTCTATTCGTATTTTAGAAGCAAAAGCTCCTTTAACCATTGAAAAAAGTACGTCAAAAGGATTATGATCCATGAACATGACAATGACAGAGGTAACCAGCAAAGCACCGAATATGCCAAGCAGCCTGAACATCAACGCTTGTCTGTTATTGGTTTCTCCTCTTTTAGCAATTCTAAACATACATTTCCACCTTGCCTGTCATCAGCAGACCAAGCTGATCTTTTGTGACGATATCCGAATCAACAATCCCTGTGATTTTACCGTTGCATAACACCATGATGCGGTCAGAAATACCAATCAGCATATCAAGATCCTCTCCGATGAAAATAACACCGACACCATTCATTTTCTGCTCATTCATTTTATCAAAAATCGTCATGGAAGAACCGATATCCAGCCCTCTGACAGGATAAGCGGTAATCAGCACATGAGGCGATGCATCCAGTTCTCTGCCAAGAAGCACTTTCTGGATATTACCACCTGAAAGCTTTTTAACAGGACAGTCAACTGATGGTGTGACAATCTTAAGCTGTTCCACTACCTTTTTCGCTTTCTTTCTGGTTTCTTTACGATTTAAGAACAGTCCTTTCTGAGTATAATAATCTTTAAGAATCATGTTATTTACCATACCCATATCCGCAACAAGTCCCATTCCGAGTCTGTCCTCCGGAATAAAACTCATGGAAACTCCCATGTCAAAAATCTCTCTCGGTTTTTTACCAATCAGATCCACATTCTCATATAGCACTTTTCCTTCATTCACAGCTTGAAGTCCGGCAAGCGCTTCACAGAGTTCTTTCTGTCCGCTGTTGGAAATACCGGCGATACCAAGAATCTCTCCGCCATATAAATCAAAGCTGACATCATTCAGTTTCTTGACATTCTCTTTATCAATGACAGTAAGGTGTTCACACTTTAGAATTCTTTTCTTGTTTTCATAAACTGGTCTTGCTATATTCAGATCAATGCTTGCTCCTACCATCAGCTCTGTCAGTTCAATGGGGTTTGTTTCACTGGTAACCACTGTTTTAATATGTTCACCTTTTCGTAACACAGTCACACGGTCACTGATTTCCATGACTTCATTCAACTTATGGGTAATGATGATGATTGACTGACCTTTTTCTTTCATCTTTTTAAGGATAGCGAAAAGCTTTTCTATTTCCTGAGGTGTCAGAACCGCTGTCGGTTCATCTAAAATCAGGATACTGGCTCCGCCATATAATACCTTGATGATTTCAAGTGTCTGTTTTTCACTGACAGTCATTTGCCTGACATATTTGTCAATCGGAACGATAAGTCCGTATTTATCCATCAGTTCATTGATGTTTTTCTCAACATTTTTCTTTTCTTTACGCCCGATCAGAATGTTTTCTTTGGCACTCATAACATCCACCAGTTTAAAATGCTGGTGAATCATACCAATACCAAATTTTATGGCATCTTCAGGACATTTAATGGTCACTAATTGACCATTAATATAAATGAACCCGCTATCGGGCTGATAGATGCCCGACAGCAGATTCATCAAAGTACTTTTCCCAGAACCGTTTTCACCTAATAACGCAAGGATTTCCCCTTTTTTCAAGTTAATCGAAATATCCTTGTTTGCCACAACACTACCAAATGTCTTATTGATATTTTCAAAGTTTATGACGTCTGCGTTATTGTGTAAATGTTCCACTTTAGTTAGATTTAACTCCTTCAACAAACCAGTCCATTGACAGCATTTCTCCGTCTGTCATCTTTGTTCCTGCCGGAACTTTTACTGCGCCTGTGTTGTCTTTTATTTCGCCTTCAAACACGAAGAATGATCCGTCTTTAATTTTAGCTTCATATTCATTGACCAATGTCTTAGCTTCAGCAGGAACAAGATCAGTCATCGGAGCTAAAGCGACCACGCCTGAGTTCAAGCCTTCCCAATAAGAAGCTGACACGAATTTTCCATCCATGATCTGTTTGACGATGTCCACATAATAAACACTCCAGTTAAATACAGGAGCTGTCATATATGATCCGGGAGCGACATCAGTTAATGGATAATCATAACCAATGGCAAATGCACCTTTTTCTTCAGCAGCGATTAATGGACCAGGGCTGTCCTGATGCTGAGTAATAACGTCGCATCCTTCAGCCAGTAATGCTTCTGCAGCTTCTTTTGCTTTAGCAGGATCAATCCATGTATTGGTCCATCTGACATTGACAGTTGCATCAGGATTAACCATTTTTACACCTAAGGTAAATGCATTGATTCCTCTGACCACTTCTGGAATGTTCATTGCTGCGACATAACCTATTTCGTTGCTTGTTGTCTTCATACCGGCAACGATTCCTGATAAGAATCTAGGTTCATATATTCTTCCGAAATAAGTACCCAGATTTTCACTCATCATATATCCTGAACAATGCAGGAAATATAAGTCAGGATATTCAGCTGCTAATGCCACAGTTGGTTCCATGTATCCGAAACTGGTTGTGAAAATGATATTACAACCAACATCGATCAGGTTAGTGACTGCATCTTTTACTGCTGCTTCGTCTTCTGCAACTAGTTCAACATAAGCTGTTTCAATACCGAGCTGCTTTTCTAACTCTAATCTTGCCACATCATGAGCTGTTGTCCAGCCATTGTCATTTGTAGGTCCGATGTATACAAACCCTGCTTTGAAATCAGCTTTTGCTTCGTCCTTAGTACATCCGACTGCAAAGATACTGACCAGCATCGTAAGACCTAACACCATTGCTAACACTCTTTTTTTCATTATGTTCCCCCTTGAATATTAATATGTAAACGGTTACCCGTTTCAACTAAATAAATTCTATCTGATTATCTTTCATTGACTTGATTCTTGCCAGTGACTCCACATGATAACCAAGATCTTCAATCTTTTTACGTCCGTCCTGAAATGCTTTCTCAATGACAATACCTATGCCTGATATCTCAGCTCCTGCCTGACCGGCAATATTGATCAGTGAAAGACAGGCTTCACCATTTGCAAGAAAATCATCAATGATCAGCACATTATCTGTTTCATTTAAATATTTTTTTGATACTTTCATGATATATGATTTGTTTTTTGTAAAAGAAAAAGCTTCACTTTCATAAGTTTCATCATCCTGATTTTTAGAACTACCCTTTTTAGCGAAAATGACAGGAACATTGAAATTCATGGCAGTGATGGTAGCTACTGAGATTCCGGAAGCTTCCACTGTCAGTATTTTTGTGATTTTAATATCATTGAACCGTTTTCTGAACTCTTTTCCGATTTCAAGCAGCAGTTTTACATCAATCTGATGGTTGAGAAAACTGTCCACTTTAAGGATATTGCCGTCAATTACTTTTCCGTCATCTAAAATTTTTCTTTTCAGTAAATCCATACATTCTCTTCCTAAATTAATATAGTATAGTCTATAGCAAGATTTATGAATATTCAAGCATATTTTGTGCATATTGTACTTTTTTTATTTGTCGCCACAACATATTGTATTTGAACACATACTTTGGTTATGAAACATAGTATTATGAATGGCTGATGATATCATGTGCAATGATTACTTCTACTGTTAATACGATTTAAACATCCCAGTCAAGAATCACTCCCATTGCTTTTGAGCGGTCTTTGACAAGCATATCATAAATGCCAATGGCTTCACGAAAGTTGGCATGGTGACTAATGAGTGGTGTCATATCAAGTTCTTTATTAGTTAACAATGTAAAAAAGAGTTCTGAATCACGATGAAGGGTCCAGGGATTATCAAGAGTAGCCACTTCAGGATGTGAAGAGTTATGGGCACCAATAATCTGATAACTTGGTCCGCTGCAGAAATCATTGAAATCAAAATGGCTTTTTCCTCTTGGACTGCTTAATATGACGAATTTTCCTTGAGAGCGTAATACTTTGAATTCTTCTGGAATCAGTGAAGCATTGCCTGTGAGTTCAATAACGATATCTGCCATCCTGTTTTTTGTTGCTTGACTGACAATTTCAATGATGTTTTCCCTATCAAATTTAATCGGAATGACTGATGGTTCTACAGGCAGCAACTCCCTTCTTGAATCTGAAACATCAACTCCCATGACAGGATTTGCACCGCATAATCTGCAGATACGAACTGCCATCTGTCCAAGTAAACCTAATCCAAAGACAACTACAGAGTCACCTAAGGATACTTTTCCTCTTCGAATCCCGTTTAGTACGATTTCAGCAATAGTAAAAAAAACAGCCTGATCGTCAACGATGTCAGGAGGTACTACTCTCGCTTTTTCATAAGGAATATTTATATAAGCTGCATGATTACCATAAGTGGCCACCTTCTTACCCAGCCAAGACTTTGAGACATCATCACCAGCATCGATAACCACTCCAATATTGTTATATCCGGGCAGATAAGGATATTTCCCATGTTTATCAAGTCTTGAACCGGGAAGTATTTCATTTCCCTGAAGCACTGTCAGTTCTGTTCCTGTGCTGATTAATGTTTTCAGAGTCCTAATCACCAGTTCTCCAGAGGCTGGATCTGATAATTTTCTTTCTTCAATCTGGACTTGCCCTTGTCCTGTAAATACAATGGTCGGATTAGAAATCATTAGCTTTTCCTCCATTTATCCATAGAATCCAAATCATTTTTCATGATCAAATTCAAAATGTATAGTATGATTTCAAGAAATTAACTGCCGAATTTCCCCAGCTCTTTATACAGATTTTTCTTATAGTTTTCCACGCCTTCCTGATTAAAAGGTTCTACTCCTAAAAAAACTGAAGTCAAGTATGTACATATCATATTAACATACATTAATTCTGCAAATACCTCTTCATCTGCCCAATCAGCCCGGAACTCCAATACCGGAATTCCATCTTCAGTGTGTGCTTTTTTCGTAGCAGAGTAAACTGCATGGTTAAGCTTGTCATAGTCTTTGTTATCCAGATACCAAAATCTATCTTCAATCTCGCTTTTCGAAATGAAAAGATTATTACGATTCATGACATTAAGGAAAGTTTCAAAAATAAAGTGCGGCCCCTGCTGCAAGTACTGTCCAATAGCATGCAGATCTTCTGAAAAGCTGGTCAGGATTGGCAGAATAGCTTGACGACATTTACCTTCACTTTCAGCATGCAGCTGAAGCCACCATCCTCCATAAAATCTGAGTAACGGCTCAAAAAAAGCAAGATTTTCGACAATATATCCTTTTTTAGATAAAAGGTATCTGATGACAGCATATCTCACTGCTATATTATCTTGTAAAGAGACTTCATGATTGCTTATTTCACATTTTACAGCAGCTTCAGTAAATTTTCTGATGTCAACTCCTGCTACTGCCATTGGCAGAAGTCCAACAGATGTAAAAGCAGAGAATCTTCCCCCGACTCTTTTTGGAAATGGAAGAAAACGATATCCCTCTTTCACAGCAAGATCATATAGCTGTCCTTTCCCATATGAACCGGTGATGATGATTCGATTCTTTGCATCAAGCACTTTTCTTGTTTTAAAATATTCACGGAACATTCTAAAAGCAATCCCTGGTTCAAGAGTATTGAAGTCTTTGGCGATTACATTAATATAAACTTGTTTATTATCAAGCTCTTTGAATAATGTCTGAAGTTCATCTCCAGACAGATTATTCCCAGCATAATAAATTTTAATTGTGCTGTCAAACTTATTTAATCCAAGCCCTTCAATAACGCTTTGAGCTGCACGGTTTGAACCTCCTACCCCTACTATTACAAATGCATTTGCATTTTGTCTTATTTCATCTGCTATTTCCAATATATCAGTGATTACTTCATCACTTGTGTTTTCTTCAACATGAAGCCATCCAAGAGATTCTCTGATACCGATTGTTCCATGCATCACATTTTGAATCATCTCTTTATTTTCCATAATAAAATGATTGATTTCATCTTCCTTTATTTTATTGTAAACTCCGTTTTCAAGAAACTCAATTTTCATTTATTTACTCCTGTTTTCAAAACAATCCAGTTGATTATTTAATCAGCCAGGCATTCAGGTATTCCTATTCTTGTATCAGTTCCCTGTAATAATGTTACTGGGAAAGTGACTGACGGCGGGTAAAAAGAAGCTTTTCTGACCACCATTTTATGCCAGTTTCTGAAGCAGTACAATCTGATTTTCTTTGCAGACAGAATTTCTTTAAACCCGATGGTGATTCCATAACCTGGCATAAATTCATAGGCACCATCAAACTCATTTATTCCGTTAGTAATCATTGTTTCCGGTGAAATCTTAACAACACGAACAGAGCGATTCTTATATGTTTCCATAGAGGTTTCTTCAGTTTCCGGTTCGTTAAAAGCAACATGGCCATTGATTCCGATTCCGCCAATTAAAAGATCTATTCCTCCGTGATCCAAAATCATATTTTCAATCTGCTTACTATTGGTTAGAGATGGGAATATCCGATTTGAAACGGGCATGACCAGATCTTTATTTATTTTATCATAAAAAAGTGTATCCATTGCCCCTCTGAACGATAAACGGTGTTTTT
>JAFGUQ010000218.1 GCA_016938455.1 Clostridia bacterium | reverse complement strand
GAGCAGAGCATAGAACAGAGTTTAAGCACATTTTCTTCACATATGACCAATATCATTGCTATCCTGAAACAAGTCAATGAAAAGACACTGGTGCTCTTTGATGAATTAGGTGCAGGCACAGATCCGACAGAGGGAGCTGCACTTGCCCTTGCTATTCTGGAATACCTCATGAGTAAGAAATGCACCACTGTTGCCACCACCCATTACAGTGATATAAAACTATATGCCTCTGTGACAGAGGATATTGAAAATGCTTCCTGTGAATTTGATGTCAAAACACTTTCTCCAACTTATAAACTTTTAATCGGAATACCTGGAAAGAGTAATGCATTGTATATATCAAGGAGGTTAGGATTGAATCAGGATATCATTGAAAATGCTAAAAAATTCATTGCGAGTGATTCTAATGATTATGAAGATGTCATTCTTTCTCTTGAAAAAAGCAGACAGCGAATTGAAAAAGAAGAAAAGAAATCAATTGATAAAAGAAAAGAAATTGAAGCTATAGAAAAGAATCTATCTTCAGAGTTAAATAAAATTGATGCGGAAAAGCAGCGGATTCTAAAAAAGGCTGAGGAGAAAGCCAATGATATCATCCAAGAAGCGAAACGAAAATCCGAAGAACTGCTGACACAGCTGAGCAAACTAAAAAAAGACGGAAATCTCATAATCAATGCGAAAGAAGAAGCTGCTTTTAAAAACATGCTGAATAATACTGAGCTTTCGAATGAAATTAAAAAACCTGAAACCACTTATGAGAATAAAGTTGGGGAGTTAAGTGAAGGGGATCAGGTTTATGTGATTAATTTAAATAAAGAAGGGTCAGTACTGAAGCTTCCGGATAACAATAATGAAGTTCTGGTTCAAATCGGAATCATGAAAATCAACGTACCGCTCAGTAATGTGAAATTAATCAAGAATAATAAGAAAGTTGCTCTTAATTCCTATCATCTTACGAAAAATAAAGATATCAAATTTGAACTGGACATCAGGGGTATGAACCTGATTGATGCTGATATAGAAATAGAAAAATATCTTGATGACTGCTATATGTCCGGATTGACTGAAGTTCAGATCATTCACGGAAAGGGGACAGGCGCATTGAGAAAAGGAGTTCAGGAAATCTTAAAAAGAAACCCTCATACTCTTTCATATAGAATCGGTAAATACGGAGAAGGTGAAACGGGAGTAACAGTAGTCACCCTTAAGAATTCTTAAACTGAACCACTTGATTCTTTCCTTGAATTTTTGCCAGATACATTGCTTTATCAGCTTTTTCAATCAGCTCATTCACATCGCTTGTATTTTCATTATCAACCACACCGATACTGACGGTCAATTTGTCATTCACTATGCACGTATTAATTCGCTTTCCTACATCAAATGCTTTTTCAGCAAACATATTAGGAATGATAATCATAAATTCATCACCACCATATCGGCAAAGAATATCAACTGGTCTTAATTCATTTCTTATGTCATCAGCTATTTCTTTTAATGCTATAT
>JAFGUQ010000217.1 GCA_016938455.1 Clostridia bacterium | reverse complement strand
CAGTCCAGATTTTTTCTGCTATCTGTTCAATAGAAATAAAATCTTTTCTGGATGAAGCAGTAATGATTTTAATCATATGATCTGATTTCATATCATATAGTTTACATCACTGCGAACTAAAAATAAATATAAAGAGAAAGACTATGATATACTTAAATATATAAAGTTAAAATATTTTTTAAATAAAGGAAACAAATGGATATCAGAGAAAAAAGAAAAAAAACGATACTTGAATTTATGAAATCAGACAGCTATGTACCACTGACGATAAAGGAAATAGCTCTTATGATGGATGTCCCTTCTGAGGACAGACTGGAACTTGAAGAAATATTAAATGAGCTAATCAAGAATAATGATATTAATCTCACAAAAAAAGGGAGATATGTAATCAATGCCAACAAAGTGACTTACTTCGGAAAAATTGAAGGCTCCAAAAGAGGATTTTCCTTTTTTGTCGCAGATGACAAAAATATTAAGGATGTATATGTTCCTTTTGAGAATTTAAATGGAGCGATGCATAAAGATCAGGTTGAACTGAAAATTCTTCAAAAAGCACAGAAAGATAAAAAAAGTGTTGGCGAAGTTATTCGAATAGTAAAAAGAGAAAATACGACTATCACAGGAATTGTAGAGAAAAGTAACCAGTATTTTATGGTAAGGCCATTTGACAGAAAAACAAACACCATCGATATTGACAGTCCACCCAGAGGGTTAAAAAGCGGCGACATAGTGGTGGCTAGAGTGACCGATACAAAAAAAGGCGGCATGTACTTATCCGGAGAAATTGTTGAAATCATAGGATCATATGAAAATAATGAGTCATATATTAAAGCCATTATCATAGAAAGCGGATATACGCTAGAGTATCCTCAAGAAGCAGTAGCACAAGCCATAAAACTGAAAAATCATGCATTTAGTGACAGCGATTACAAAGCAAGAAAGGACTTCAGAAATATCACTACCATTACCATTGACGGAGAAGATGCGAAAGACCTTGACGATGCCATCTCAATCAGCCAGAAAGATAACGGGAACTACCTTCTCGGCGTTCATATTGCTGATGTCAGCCATTATGTCACAAATGGAACACCACTGGATGAAGAAGCTTTATTAAGAGGGAACAGTGTTTATCTTGTGGATACAGTGATACCGATGCTTCCTGAGCAGCTTTCCAATGATATCTGCAGTTTAAACCCGCAGGTTGACAGACTTTCTTTTTCAGTCACGATGGAGGTGGACAGAAATGGGGAAGTGAAGGATTTTGAAATTGCCGAGAGTGTGATTAATGTTAATGAACGAATGACATATAAAAAGGTGCAGATGATTTTAGATGGTGATGCTGAACAGAGAAAGAGATATTCTAATATCCTGAATGAAATTGACATGATGAATGATTTGTGTGACTGCCTGACAGCAAAACGGAAAAGAAGAGGGTCAATTGATTTTAACTTTAAAGAATCAAAAATCATCGTCGATGAAAAGAAAAACCCGATTAAAATTACACAGTATGACATGGACAAATCAAATAAAATCATAGAGGAATTCATGATTCTCTGCAACGAAACCGTAGCTCAACAATATTCGTGGTTAAACTGGCCATTTATTTACAGAATTCATGAGAAACCAGATGACAGTAAGATAGACAGCTTAAATGATTTTGTGAAAGGACTTGGTCTTAGCATCAAAACGAGAAATGAGATTCATCCTCAGATTCTACAGGACTTAGTGGAGAGTGTCAGAGGGACTAAACTTGAGCATCTGATAAATACAATTACTTTAAGAGCGTTGAAAAAAGCAAAATACTCACCGTATAATGTTGGCCATTTCGGGTTAGCTTCAGAGTACTACTGCCATTTTACCTCACCCATAAGAAGATATCCTGATTTGATGATTCATCGTCTTATCAAAGATCAATTAAAAGGAAAAGATATTTCTAAAAATTATGATAGCCTGGTCAATGAGCTGGATGAGATTTCCATCAGCTGTTCTGATACTGAAAGAAAAGCTGAAATGGTTGAAAGAGATGTCACTGATTTGTATAAAGCCATCTACATGGAACAGCATGTTGGAGATATTTTCAGAGGAGTCATTTCTGGAGTCATGCAGTTCGGATTATTTGTAGAACTTGAAAACACAGTAGAGGGATTAATCAAAATTGATGATCTTGAAGGTTATTTCAATTTCGACAAAGAAAATTACAGACTATATAAAGAGAAAAGCAACTTTTCATATACACTGGGAGAACTTGTTGAAGTAAAAATCCAGAGTGTCAATATTCCATTGAGAGAAATCAACATGAGAATGGTCAGAAAAATAAAGAGCTAAGCTTTCCTAAAGAAATTAAATTTCAATAGAGGAACATTTTTCTGATAATCGAGATATTCAGGATGTTTTCTCATCATATGCTTTTCCATCATGGGAATGCTGATGAAGATAAATAGAAGAGTAATCATTAAAGGACCGGCAATAGTGATGACTGGTCGGCCAATCAATCCCATCTGCATCAAAAAGACTCCCCACCAGAAAGTGATTTCACCAAGATAGTTAGGATGTCTTGAAAACTTCCATAAACCTGTGAAGATATAGGTATCATGATTTTCTTTTCTGAAGCTTCGAAGCTGCTGGTCAGAGATGAATGAAATGACTGGAGCCATGATGCTGACAATGAATCCAAAAAGAAATAAGACAGAAAATTCCGATGGATTGAATATGATGTAATAGACGGGAACAATACCGGCATAAACTAAAAGTGTCGGCATCATATTGATTCCGAACAGATTTGAAAAAAACCACATTTTCAAATTATTTTCTTTGATCATGGAATAACGCCAGTCCTGATATTGCAGCCCCTTAAAAGTGACAGCCCAATTCCATGTCAGACGGATTCCCCAGACAAAAATGGCAAGAAGAACTAATATGTCTGTCAGTAAAAAAGGAGTTCCTCTGATGATGAACCACATAGATACAATGACCATTGGCTGCACACTCCAGTAGGGGTCATATACACTTGAGTTTTTAAAGATAATTCCGAAGAACCATACAATCATTGTCGCAGCAGCAGTACAGAGAAGTGTTTTAAAGAGGACAGAGTCATTCTCTAATTCATTGAAAAGAAAGCAGCAGGCAATGAAGGATAATAAATAAATTAGGAATATAAATAAAAATGATGATTTTCTCGTTACTGTTTTCATGTTTTCACCTCTTTATTATTAAGATATATTGACATGATGAGGTTGTCAAGAAACAACAGATGTGCATAAATAACACAAACCTTAATATATTAATCAAAAAAACAAAAATCAGTAAATATTTTGCATATAGGTATTGACAACTTAATTAATTGCGTATATAATCCGTTATGGACTTAAAAAAAGAAATGAAAGGAGGTCTAAAATGATTACAGTAAATAATGGAAACGGTAAAAAGGGAATATGGCCTCTGGTGAAATTGGGTTAATTTAAGTAATTAATTAAATGCCACAGGTTGTATCGCGCACCTGTGGCTTTTTTAAAATGATTGATTGGAATTCTAACAGGAGTTGCGTACACTTGTCATCATCGTTAATTACACTTTGTGACTTTTATATGACCAGAGTGACATGCAGAGAATGAAAAAGTTTGATAAAGTTTTATCAAGGACAATGAAGAGGAGTATATAATGCTTAAGAAGAAAAAGAAAAAACTGAATATGTTAAACAGAAGAAATAAACTGTTAAGCTATAATGAAATATTTAACTTTTGCAAAAGTGAGGGGTTAGACCCGAACGAGCTGCTGGATAAAGATTTTGAAAATAATAATTACCATAAAGAACATCCGGTTAATGTATTGATTCTTCCATTTTAATGGTATGGTATAATTAATTAGATAGTTTATTTCAAGGAGATGTGTTTTGGACAAAATAAAAGTGCTGGTTGCCGATGATCAACAGATATTAGCAGAGGGAATAGCCACTATCCTGTCTTTAGAGAAGGATATTGAAGTGGTTGGAACCGTTGAGAATGGTCAGGAAGCGTTCGAATTTGTCAAAAACACCAAAACAGATATTGTTCTAATGGACATCAGAATGCCAGTCATGAATGGGGTAGATGCAACAAAACTGATTGTTAATGCCTATCCTGACGTAAAAGTAATGATACTGACCACTTTTGATGATGATGAGTATATAGAGAGTGCTTTGAAAAACGGAGCTTCAGGTTATATGCTGAAGGATTTAACCGCTGATAAGCTATGTCTTGCCATCAAAAATATCTATCATGGCAATACTGTCATGCATCAGAGGATTTCACAGAAAATAATATCAGGAATCAATAAAGTTTCATCTAAGTCAGAGGTCATCAAGACAGACACAGGTGAAACTTTATCTTTTAGAGAAAAAGAAATATTAACATACATTGCAAAAGGATTCACTAATCAGGAAATTGCTGATAAATTATTTTTATCAGAAGGAACAGTAAAGAACTATATATCACTTCTCTATGAAAAAACAGCGGTTAAGGGAAGAACTAAGCTGGTTAACTTTGCTTTGGAAAAAGGATTACATGATGTCTGATTATTCACAAGAGCAGATTATTCCCCTTATTATCATCAGCACTTTCTTTATTGTTTTTCATTTTTACATACAAATAGCTGCTGTTACAGATTGTGTGCAAAACAGTAAACTTACAAAAAACAAAAAAATCTGGTGGATTATATTTATCCTGCTATCAAACTTTGTTGGCGCATGCGTATACAGCATTGTCAATCGCAAGGATCAAAGCAGTGATGTCTGGGATGATGATGGGAGAATTATTAAAGGGACACCACTTAATGGTATTTTTCTTTGCCTGATGTTCGGATATGAGATCATGACATTAGTCAGTTTAGTAGGAAACACTTATCCTGTGATGATGGCGATATGCTTGGGTCTGGTTGTTCCTGCCATCTGGTTTAGACATATTTACCTTTCCAGGAACAAGACAATATGGTATTATATTTTCCCTTTTATTGAGATTGGTCTGGTTTTAGCTGGTGAATATTATGGGATGTTAAGTGACTACAGGTTTTCAGCAGTGATTGTTGTAGCAACAGTAATTAATGATTATGATTCAAAATTCCTGAAAAAGTATCTTTTTGTTCCTATCATCCTCCTTATTGTCACTGAAATCATGAAAATTTCCAATATGGGGATAGTGCTGAGCCAGGACATTCTAGCACCGCTTATATTGAAAAACCTGACTGTCTATGCATTGGTTATTATTGTTGCTTATGTGGCGAAAAAACAGCTGCTGCTTAATAACAAACTGAAAAAAGTGATGGTTGAACTGAAAGAGACATCACAAAAGCTAGAAGAAGCGAGTATCGTGGAAGAAAGAAGCAGAATTGCAAGGGAAATTCATGACACTTTAGGGCATACCTTGACAGGAGCGATTGTGCAGCTTGAAGCTGCGAAGAAGCTGATTGATGTCGATAAAGATAAAGCTAAAGAATTTATTGAAAAATCCCAGGAAATCACTAGAGAAGGTTTCACAGAGGTAAAACGGGCTATTAAAGCATTGAAGCCCATATCAATTGAAGAAAACACACTCAAAGAAGGTCTTGAAACATTAATGAATAACACAATGGCTCATTGCGATTGTGTCATTGAAAACAACATTGACTTACCTGACAGTATTGAGGATCAGCTGAAAACTGATATTTACAGAGTGGTCCAGGAATTGATCACCAACAGTTTACGTCATGGCAATGCAGAAAAAATCAATGTCATCATTGACTTTCAAAATGAATCTCTCAGGGTTTTAGTATCAGATAACGGGATTGGTTGCTCTTCTTTCAAAGAAGGTTATGGATTAAGCGGAATCAAAGAGCGATTGAAAAAATATGATGCAAAGATTGATTATCAATCCAGAAGGAATAAAGGATTTACATGCCTTATCTATTTAACTTTTAAAAAAAAGGAACTGCAATGACAGCAGTTCCCATTTTTTAGTTTTCCAGGCTTTCAAGGACAGTCAACTTATAGGCATCAAAAAGATTATGCTCTAAAAGCAAGTCATAGATATTGCTGATGGCAAGTTTTGCCTCTTCTTCTTCATTAGCATCGATGGCTGATTTAAGTGCTGTCAGATTTTCTTTTAACTGTTCTTTTAATAGAACGTTATTTTCTAATGCAGGTTCTATAATTGCTTTATAAGCTTCAATCATTTCTTTATATAATGACACTCTTTGCTCTCTGAAAGATTTCATCTGGGCAAGAACTTCCCTGTAAGTCATGGTTCCTTCCTGAACACTGACCATCAATTCTGCATGCAGCTGAGTAAGTTCAGCGACAGATTGTTCATGGAAAGTGTTTCTCATCAGTGTTTTTAAATCGAAAATTGAATTATGCAGTGTTATATGCTCATCCGATATGGTTTCAAACTGCTCTTGCATATCAGGATGCCAAATACTGACTATTTCCAGAGTACGGGTATTCCTCTTGGTGACACGCTGCAGCATCGTGTTGAATTTTTCGTTAATCACGGATGTTCTTTCATTAAATTTAGCATCCCAATTACTTAAAAACTGTGCAAAAGCTTCATCTTTATTAAAAGTCTTTACAGTATCTTCTCCGGCCGCAAACACCGTAGATGTGCCAAATACCAGCATAATGGCTAAAATCATTCCGATTACCATGTTTTTTTTCATTTTTCTTTCCTCCTTGTAAATATGTCTTTAAGTATAGTATATTTCATAGAATTGGCATAAAAAGGGAAAAAGTGTATGAAAAGTGTATGAAATTCCATATGACTTTCATATGACTTTTCTATGACCGCAGTCTCTATTTGCCTGAGTATGATTCAGATAAAATGTGAGTATAAAAAAGGAGGAACAAAAATGAACTTAAGTATTTCTAAAGAACTCATACTGGCACTGGTACCAATTATCATCATTCAGCTATCACTTCAGATTTTCTGTATCATCAGTATTGTTAGAAAAGGTGTAGCTAACCTGAATAAAGCAGCATGGATTGCTATTGTGCTTTTAGTCAATTTCATCGGAGCTATTCTGTATCTGGCCATTGGAAGGAGAAAAGACGCATGATGATATTGATTGAAAATCTGAATAAAAGTTTCGGACCTTTTAAAGCACTCACCAATATAAACCTACAGGTAGAAAAAGGTGAGATATATGGTTTTTTAGGTCATAACGGCGCCGGAAAAACTACAACTATCAATATTTTAACAGGACTATCAAGACCTGATTCAGGAAAATGCATTGTCAATGGATTTGACTTAAGTAAAAACTATCATCCCGGGGATTTGAATATTGGATACCTTCCGGAAGAACCAAGCTTTTATCCTTGGATGACAGGTTTCGAAACGCTGAAGTATCTATATGAAAGCATTGATAAAAAAGATAAAAGCAGAGTTGAGGAAGTCATTGAAATGGTGGGACTTAAAGAAGACTGTAAAAGAAGAGTAGGTGGATACTCAAGGGGAATGAAACAGAGGCTTGGAATGGGAGCTGCTTTAATCGGGAATCCTAAACTGCTGCTTCTTGATGAACCCTCCTCAGCACTTGATCCATCAGGAAGAAGTGATGTGCTAAAACTGATCATGGCTTTGAAAGAACAGGGAAAAACCATCTTTTTGTCAACTCATATTTTGAGCGATGTCGAAAGAGTATGTACCAGAGTTTCCATTTTGAAAAAAGGTGAGGTAGTGCTTGAGAAATCAATGAAACAGCTGATGAATGACAATGTGGTCCCGGTATATGATATTGAAAAAAAAGGTATATTCAGCGAAAAAGAAATGCAGATGATTAAAGTGATCGATGGGATTAAAAAAGTCACACTGGAGAATGATCTCCTTAGCGTATGGGTAGATAGTCTCAGTGGAACAAATGCCAAACTGATGAAGTTTTTCAGTGATAATAAAATTGAGATTGAGAGTTTTGTAAGAAGAACGCGGAAGTTAGAAGATATATTCTTAAAGGAAGTAGGTTAGAATCATGATGTCAATAATGAAAAAAGAAATACTCGACGGAGTCAGAAATTACAGATTTTTAATAATATTCTTTGCACTGCTGTTTTTTGCAGTCCTTGACCCTGTCATGACAAAATACATTTTACCGGAAATTCTGAAAAGCCAGTTTGATGGAATGACTCCTGAAATGATGGCTCAGATGGTAGATATGACACAAAGAGGAGCAATCGTTTCATATCTCGGAGATGCCAAAGAAATTTCATCAATCGTCATAGTGTTTGTGCTAAGCGGCTTACTGGCAAGAGAACTGACTGAGAAAACACTGATTCTTCCAATCTGTTCAGGAAAGAAATTTACTGAGATTGTTCTTTCTAAAATAGTTGTGTTTGGAGCTTTCACAATGTTTACTGCAATATTTACTGGCTTCATCAACTTTTTTTATGCCAGCATTCTTTTTACGATGGATATTACTTCTATATGGATCATTCTAAAAAGTTCACTTATCATGGGAATAATGCTTATGTTCATGATTTCCATCATTCTGCTGACAGGGGTCTTTGTCAGGAAAGCAATTGTTTCAGGATTACTGACCTTAGGTTTCATTTACCTTCAGGGAATTATCGGTGGGTTATTTATTATCAATCAATATCTTCCTACCGGGTTATACTCTGAAATGCTCTTACTGACAGAAACCATAAGTAAAGAGGCATGGATTTCATTGACAATCACGATTTTATTAAGTGTTACTTTTACCTCACTTTCAATTATCAGACTAAGGAAAATGGAAATTGCATTCAGATAAGCAACAGGCATCTGAAAGAAAATGAATGTTTATGGCAATTAGAGTTTTAGCTGGAGCAGTTTTTTTGGCAGATGCTTTATGTTGTAGTTCCTGTTAGATATCGTAACAGTATATGTGATTTCCCTGTCCGAGTGATTATTGATGAAAATGTTGTCCTCATATACGGATACCTCCATCATCTTATGAGCATCTTCTTTATTAAATGTGATGAAACCTTTGTTTTTCGTTATTTGTGAGGAAAATGCATTCATGTTGAATTTGCATTCCACTGTATCATTGATAATAGTATTAATACCATTGTATAGACAGATTTTCCCGTTTTTTATAAGGAAATTTTCATGAATGGTTTCTGAAGACTGATTGAAATTTGCTGCCACTCTGTAAGAAGCCATTCTGATGACCGGTGTCATCTTATTCTGTGAGGTAACTGTTGTCTTAATATATTCAAAAAGTGTCTGATCGCAATTAAAATTTGGAAGTGAAACAATAAATAGAGGTTTTAATTGTTTCACAGTTGCTGTGTCACAGCTTTCAATGACATTTAACAGCAAAATATCTTCCAGTCCCTTCCATTTTGCATACTGATGAACATTGGTATATCTTGTCTTATTACTGTTGAAAACAAGGTAACCGATCTTATGATCAATATTAACATAACTGAGACCTGACTCCTCTAAAACGATATTTTCACCGATATAGTTACCAAGAAATGTCGCATGACTACTGTTGAAGTAAATATCTTTGAAGCCTTTTGCCTCTTTTAAGTCTTTGATGTTTTCATTTCCGATTCCAATTAAACCTGTGGAAACTGAAAAAGAACTGTCTGTCTCTTTTAAAGGAATCAGACTTTCTATATATACACAGCTTCCGTCTGGTAAAGCATTGAAAGAGCAGAGCTGATTAATGGCATCATCTGCTCTATTTAATGAAACAGTGGAGCTGAATCCTTTTTCATATTTTATGAGATCTGTTTTTTCAGATTTCCTGGAGATTTCACTCCAGTTCATTAATGCCTCATTAGAGGTTTCTGTGTTGACCAACTGCTTAATGATTCCTGTGAAACTTGAAAAAGCAGGTGTGATATCAAAGAGACCGTTTTTTGGAACAGACAGACCCATAATCGTTCCTCTTGTTGAAAAACTGGCAAAGCTCCGGTCAGTTCTGAAAATGGAAATATCACCATATGGATAAAAATAGTTACCTTCTAACTTACATAAAACTTCTTCATCAGTCATATCTTCTGCATTACTTTCGAGAAAAAGGTGAAGGATATAGGAAAGAACAAGACTTCTGGCATATCCGTATTCCATATCCTTAACACTCTGCTTTCCAGGATTTACCTGCAATGAATCACCGTTTTTTTCAAGAAAACTACCGTTTAAAGTTGAGTTCTGTCTTTTTTCAATGATATCAAGACAGTTCAATTTTAGTTTTTTTGCTATTGGATCATGATAAAGAAGATCCATAGAAGAATGAACAAGAAACCGGTTACCATGTCTGTGATAAAACCAGTCCTGACCTTGAGGGGCAATACTGTTACCATCAATCGTACTCCATGGTTTGATTACTTTATCATATACATTCTTAAAATTGTATGTCAGCACTTCAATTGGCTTTTTCCCCAGTATCAGGGGGAAAATGTATGAAGCTGTCCTGATGGAAATACCTGAACTGATATAGTCCGGATGAACATACCCATGGTTCTCTGCAGTGAAGTCAGGATGAAAAGTAATCGCAGAGATGCCATATTTTTTCTGGTTGACCAGAAATCCATTTCTGACCTGATAGGATACCTTATCCAGTTCATTTTCAAGTTTATCATCTGGAGTGGTTATTGTATTGAGAGACCAGCTGATATATGCATCTTCCCATAAATGGTGGTGTTCATGCGCTGGAAAGAGATATAACGCTGCGGATATTCCAAGTGATGTCCATGCATTTTCTTCACATTGTGTATCATTATATACTCCATTTCCCGGTGGAATGGCAGAGAAGTGGTCAGCATAGAAAATAAGGACATTCGATACCATGAGTCTGGTTTCTTCATCAAGTTTATCCCATAGCAGCAGAGATGACAATCCAAGCATGGCAACAGAAAAACCAGTCTGCGAAGACATGAAAAAGTTTCCTTCTGTGAAACCCCATTTTTTTTCACTGGTCATAGGGTTTTTACTTTTCCCTCTGACAAAACATGCAGGTCCGGTATGATGAGTATAGCAAAGGTATCGGATACAGCTGATGACCATCTCAATAGATGCTTCTTTTTTAAGGCCGATTATATTTTCATTGTAATCTCCATATGAGGCTAAGACAGCAAATACCGTCATTGTGGAAGTGGTTTCAATTTCATAGTTGTAAGCACCACCAAAAAAATGTCCGCACATCGGCATTTTATCCCAGGTGGAATAGAAAGGTAAGGCAAAATTAGCCCATTTAGATAACATTATCTGTAATCTTTGCGCTACATCATTACTTTTCACCACTGGGGTTTTCAATTTTGGTATATTAAATTGGACGGTCATGGTTACTTCTCCCTGATATTACTATTATACAGTATTAATGATAATCAAAAAGTTTTTCTTTTCAAAAATCGGAATTTATGATAAGGTAATAAAAACTAAGTGAATATTATGGGGGGTATATATGTTTAAAAGAGAATACATAACAATTCCAAATTTTTTATCAGTGTCAAGATTCCTGTTCTTACCGGTTCTATATCTATTCATATTAAATGATATGAGAACGGCATTTCTGATCGGGTATGTTCTTTTAGGTTCTACTGATTTTTTTGATGGTTTCATTGCCAGAAAATTTGATATGAAAACAGAGATCGGAAAAGCACTTGATTCAATAGCTGACTTGTTTTTCTATATTTCCTCAGCTTATTTTTTAGGAAAACTTTATCCGGAATTTCTTGTCCCTAACAGCACGTTACTGATTATTTTCTTTTCACTGCTGTTCTTATCGTTTGTTGTTTCAGCCATCAAATGCAAAAAACCTATTATGATGCATACATCATTGCTTCGACTCAATGGAGTTCTTGTTTATCTTCTTCTGATTTTTTCATACTTCTTTGATACTACATACTTTGTGACTGCAATTTTAATCATCTACTTAATCGGGTTCACAGAAGAGATTATCATATTCATTAAATATGGGGAAGTTGACCCTGATTCAAAATCGATGTTTCAGATTCAACCTAAAACCAAAGAGTAGATGATGTAAGGTCTAAAATTTAAAGGAAGAGATACTCTTCCTTTTTTTTTATGAATTATTATATAATAAATGGATAAGGGAAAAGGAGGAAATACATAATGGATATCGGGGGTTACAAAGTAATTGTGTCAAGAGAAACAAAAGACACAAAAGTGGAAGTACTGTCTTTTGATCAGTTAAGAGGAAGTTCAGATATCAGAACAGCTGAAAAACTGTTTTATGCACAGAATACCGGTATGACTTTGAAGATGGTAAAAATCTCTTTAATTAAATCAAGTGTCAGAGTCGAACCTGGAGCACTGTACTATATGAAAGGCGATTTGGAGATGAAAGCAAGTACCGGCGGTGGTGTATTTAAGGGGCTGAAAAGAAAGATGCTGTCTGGAGAGAGTTTTTTTGTCAATGAAATTCATGGAACAGGTGAAATTTTTCTGGAACCGACATTCGGACATTTCTTTCTTCATTCGCTTCAAAACAATGAAACTGGAATCATTGTGGACAGCGGTTTGTTTTATGGGGGAACTGAAGGTCTTGATATTGATGCTGTCATGTTAAAGACATTCTCTTCAGCGGTGGCAAGCCAGGAAGGACTTTTTCAAACGAGAATAAGAGGAACAGGAATTGCAATCATGTACTCTCCTGTACCAGAAGAAGAAATCGAAAAATTTTCACTGGACGATGACAGACTGTTTGTCGATGGCAATTTCACACTGATGAGAAGCGGAAGTATAAAGTATAAAGTAGTCAAAAGCAGTAAATCACTTTTGGCCACCTCAGTTTCTGGAGAAGGCCTGCTTCATCGGTTTGAGGGAACCGGTAATGTATGGATAGCTCCGACTCAGGGAATTTATGAAAAAATGTCTACTGATGTCGGACTGAAGTCTTTGTCAAGAGTTCCCGGAAGCAGAAATACAGAGACAACTACAACTCGGAAATAAGCATTGAACGATTGAAATAGTAGGACAAACGCATCAAATTGAATAGTGAATATAAAAAAAGCGAGATTTCATCAGAGTCTGTTACCTGTGATGAGTTCTCGCTTTGT
>JAFGUQ010000216.1 GCA_016938455.1 Clostridia bacterium | reverse complement strand
GGCTCTGAAGCTGATATATTAAAAGAAAATAAAATCAGTGAGAGAAAGGCAAATACTGTTTTTTTCATTTGTAAGTGTCTGATTGGTTTTACAATATACTTTTAAGTGTGTGACCCATTCTTTCCTTTTTAGTGCGCATGTATTTTTCATTATGCTCATTAAATGGAACTTCAAGAGGTATGTTTTCTGTTATGGTTAGTCCGTAAGCTTCAAGACCAATTCTTTTTACAGGGTTGTTTGTCATCAACCTCATTTTTCTTACTCCAAGTTTTTGAAGTATCTGAGCGCCAACTCCATAATCTCTTTCGTCAGCATCAAAACCTAAATGAAGATTTGCATCAACTGTGTCATATCCTTGCTCCTGAAGTTGATAAGCCTTGATTTTATTCATAAGCCCTATACCTCGTCCTTCCTGATTCATATAAACTAAAACTCCTTTTCCTTCTTTTTCAATAGTTTCCATTGCAAGGTGTAGTTGATCACCACACTCACATCTCATAGAACCAAGCACATCTCCGGTTAAACAAGATGAATGAACTCTGACAAGAACAGATTCATCTTCTGATATTTCACCCTTAACCAATGCAACATGTTCAAGTCCGTTTGATAGTTGTTTGAAAGGAATCAGTCTGAAATGACCATAACTTGTAGGCATATTAACTTCTGGCCCCATCTCTACGAGTGATTCTTCCTGAAGTCTATAGGCTATTAAGTCTTTTATTGCTATGACAGACATGTCAAATTTTTCCGCCATTTCAAGTAGCTCAGACAATCTCGCCATGGAGCCGTCTTCATTCATTATTTCAATTAATGCAGCGGCAGGGTATAGCCCGGCCAAGCGACATAAATCAATTGATGCTTCAGTATGTCCGGCTCTTCTTAAAACACCTTTGTTTTTGGCATAGAGTGGGCTTATATGCCCCGGGCGACCTAAATCTTCTGGTTTTGTTGCCGGATTTGCAAGAGCTTTTATAGTTGCAGCTCTGTCCTGTGCCGAAACACCTGTTGTACAACCTTCAAGTAAGTC
>JAFGUQ010000024.1 GCA_016938455.1 Clostridia bacterium | reverse complement strand
TTCATTGTTAAAATGGAGTTTGAGTTTGTCATGACAGCTACTCAAACTCCATTTATTTGTTGGTATTAATTGATCTTATTTTTTAATATTGGCAATAGCTTTTAGTATAAATGAGTCATCAAAGGAATCTTCAAAAGATTTTATCTGACCTTCAGGTGCATTCCCTTTTTTAGCATTATACAGCACTCTCATGTATTCGTAACCCTGACTGTTAGTATCCTTAAACCAGTCTGCATATTCTGCTGCAGTTGGCCATACAGCTGCTGCTGCATCAAATGAACCAACAGGCTTCTGAGCAATTCTTTCTCCGGCCAATAAGGTTTCCTGTCTGTTAGCATCAGATTCTGTTCTGAATATCAATGCTTTATACAATGCATTAACTACTTTTTGTACTGTTTCCGGGCTTTCTTCAATCCATTTGTCGCTGGCTACCCAAGTTGACGGGAAATATGCATCTGCAAGATGTGTATCGGTAGCTGCAATTTTTTCTACATCACTGTTATTATCAATAATGATTCCTGGAACAGGTGCATAACCTACAGCGATGTCTACTCTTTCGCTGCTGGTTGTACTCATTGATGCAGGTAAATTTTCATTGGCAAGTTGAACCACTGTGATTTTGTAACTGTCATTATTATTTGGTGCTTCATAACCTTTCACATAGTCTGCAGTTTCTGTATAGATCCATAATTTTTCGCTGTCAGGAGTCCCCAGTTCTTTATGAATTTTATTTAAAAGGTCTTTAAACCATCCACCTGGAGTAGTAGCTGTGTCTATATATACTGTTTTTCCTTTTAAGCCATCATAAATTTCCTGATAATCAAAGAATCCATTTCCATTTGCATCAATAAACTGCCCTTTTCTTGCTACCATTCCCTCTGAGTTTGATAAATTGTCAAGAAAAATAAATTTCAGTCCGTTACCTGATGAGTCGATTGCATTCCAGGCTACTCCAGCACCGATGAAGCCTGTATCAAGAGTCCTCTGATCAGCTCTCATGGCTGCCATTTCTGAAGGTCCGCTTTCAACAATGGTGATAATCGCATTAATCCCTTCATCACTAAAATATCCTTGTTCAACAGCAACTCCTGCTAAAGGTGCACCGCCTACATTACCGTGTATCGCAATACGTACATCAACAAGCTCTGCATTTTTTGGGGTACATGCTGAGAACAAACTCACTATGAGTATTAAACTCAATATGACACTGATTATTTTTTTCATTTTTTCCCTCCCTTATTTTTATTATTAATGATGTGTTGGCACACTCATATAACAAACAATTATTTATTTACTTCCAGGTACATTTTGTAAACGATATCCCAGATATGATTCTTATAAACATTAAACTGATCATCCAATTTTGTAGCTTGATTTCTGGGATACGGAAGATCAATTTTAACAATCTCCTTTATCTGACCAGGTTTAGAGCTCATGATAACTACTTTTGAAGCAAGTAACACAGCTTCGTCAACATCATGTGTGATGAAAAAGCAAGTTGTCTTTTCTTTTTCCCATGTTCTAAGTAAATCTTCCTGAAGCTGTGCTCTGGTCTGTGCATCCAATGCACCAAATGGCTCATCCATCAGCATTACTTTCGGAGAGATAGCATATGCCCTGGCTATAGCCACTCTTTGTTTCATTCCACCAGACAGTTCCTTTGGATAAAAATTCTCAAAGCCAACCAGGTTAACCATTTTAATATATTTGTCAGAGATCTCATATTTCTCTTTGGCAGTATATTTGTTGAGATACTTCATGCCATATTCAATATTCTTTCTCACTGTCATCCATGGAAATAGTGCATACTGCTGAAAAATGACACCTCTATCAGGTCCAGGTCCGATAATATTCTGTCCTTCCATCTGAACCAGACCGCTATTGAAAGTCTCAAGACCAGCAACAATATTTAGTAAAGTAGTCTTTCCGCAACCTGATGGTCCGACAACACAGACAAATTCATTATTACTAATATCCAGAGATACATTCTTCAGAACTTCAACATCATCTCCCCCTTTGACGACATAAGTTTTATTAACATTTTCAATATGTATCAGATTATCAGACATTTTCTCCTCCTATTTCCATCTCGTTGTCTTTTTTTCTATAAGTAGAATTATTTTATCTAGAGCATATCCGATTACACCAATGGATATGATTCCTAATAATACAATTGATGTGTTCATAAACTGCTGAGCCCCTTGTATTCTTGCACCGATTCCAAAAGTAGTTCCAGTCAGTTCTGCTGCAATCAATGTGGTTAGTGCAGTGGCAATTCCAAGCCTTGCAGCCACAAGAATAAACGGAAATGCAGCTGGAATCATAATATCAAAGAAAATATTTTTATCTGTAGCACCAAAAGTATATGCCGCTTTTACCAATGTACGGTCCACCTCTCGGATTCCCTGAAAAATAGTGACTACCATGACAAGAAATGTTGAAATAAAAATAACAGTGTATTTGGATTTTTCTCCAAGTCCCAGTGCCAATATGACAAGTGGAATCAAGGCAATCGGTGGTATAGTACGGAAGAACTGAATCCATGGTTCTACCAGATTTCTGAATTTTGGGTACCATCCCATTAAAAAAGCAATTGGAATAGCACATAGAAAACCTAGTCCAAATCCAACAAATACTCGCTGCAATGAAATGGCGATATCTTTCCAGTATCTGTTGTTTGCTGCGGTCTCTGACATAAATGCACCGAAAACCTGTTTTGGACTTGCTAGGAAAGTATTAATCGATGGAATCTTTGTTATTATGAACCAAAGAAGGATTCCTGAAATAATAGATACAGCAGTTATCAGTCGCTGTGTTTTTTTAGGTCCATCTCCAAAATCTTTTAATTTTCTTGATTTTCGTGGTCCCGAATAACCACTTTTGCTCTTACTGAACAATTTGCTCTCCTCCGTTTCAATTCTATTTTCCTTCATCAAGCGTATTTATCTCTGTAATTTAATTATAGTCCAACCATTTTGCGTTTTTATTTTTTTTTATGCAATCGTTTGCTTAAGATATTGTTTTTATAATCATTTCATGACTTGACTCTTCTGCCAATGAAAGTATTTTTTCGTTATATGCGCCTTCTTCAATTGTGCAGATACTGACTTCCTGACCCAGTACTCCGTTAATGAAGCATTCCATCTGAGTTTCAAAAAGTTCGCTGAACTGTTTCTGAAAAGAAATATCAATATATTCTTTTGTCCCTGTGTACGCCCCATTTATCGCTTTTGGCATAAAAAGCATATTACCCTCTGAGAAATCAGCTCTTAAAAGCCCTCCCTCTCCAGCGATGCATAAATTGATGTTATCCATACCAACTCTGCTTGTTAAAACAGAGCATATCTCGCCATTCTCTCCAGTAACTGCAAATACCGCAGCATCATCATTTTCGACAATTGTCTTACCATTACTGTTGGATGGCCTGACTTTTATAAAAGTGTTGGTCTGGCAGGATATATGTTTCACTTTAAGTCCGCAGGTAAATGAAAGCAGATCTATAAGATGACTTCCGAAATCGCCGAGTGAACCGCTGCCGGATAACTCTTTTTCCATTCTCCATTCAAGAGGCACCATCGGGTTAGCCAGTCTGGTCCCTCCATAGGAAACTGTAATGGTGTATATCTTTCCGATTTTTTCACTGACTAATTTTTTAACAGCGACCGCATGATTTGAAAATCGATACACAAAACCTACCATATTAAATACCTTGTTGTTTTCAAGGGCTGATAGTGCTTTCCTGCATTCTTCATAATCAACAGCTAATGGTTTTTCAACAAAAACAGCTTTACCATTTAATATGGCACCGACAACATAGTCAATATGTGCATAGTTTGGTGTACATATGACAACAGCATCAACCAGTTCTAAAAGCTCACTATAAGTTCTGCAGATTGTTGCCGTTAATCCATGTGCGTTTGAAAAAGCAGCGGCAGTCTTCTCATTCAAATTGTAAACAGCTGTAATTTCTGCCCTTTTATCTTTTTTCAATCCTTCAGCATGAAAATGAGCAATACCGACAGTTGAACCAGTTCCGACTATCCCGACTTTTACTTTCATTCAAATCTCCTTCATTTCTGCTCTTTCATACAAAGATGAACTGATGCTGTTTTAAATGCTTTTGGAAGTGCCAGAATATTAGGTTTACCATTGCAGTATTTTTTGGATGCATCTTCCAAAGCTTCTTCAAAAGTAGTTCTTGTTTTCATACCCATTCCTCTTGCAAAACCAGGCTCCTGAGCACCGACTATGTATATAGCCGCACAATTTTTTTCTGCAATATGACCGCAGGATGTCATGGAAAACGCATGAAACGGATGATAAGCAAAATTGTATCTGTATTTTCTGATATACTCCTCATTAGTAGCAAAGTATTCACTGAATTTTTCTATATCCGGTAGAGTATTGTTATAATCTTTCTGAAAGAGTTCATAAGTCTCTCGATATGACGCAAATTCTTCATCATGAAAATATCCGTTGCAGATAGATGAGCAGATAACCACACAGTGATCACTTAACACTCTTTTATGTCTGACAATCTGAGCGGAAATGGCTTGAAGCATCAAAATAGGATTAGTTCCCATTCCATTGCCATAATGGAACATCTGCGGCATTCCAAAAACCATGATATCATATTTTTTATCAGCCCAATGAACATAGGTTCTTTTATCTGCAATCTCATAACAATAAGGTTGCGTTTCATAAGCATATCCTGAAATGACTGCAATCTGATTGGAATTGGTATCAAGGACAGCATCACAGCAGAAAAACTTATGACCCATTTTACTTTCCATATGCATGGAAATAATATCAAATTTATGGCGCATGACACTTTTACTTGAGACTGGTGTAAAGTCATGGCTATGCATAACAGTTGTATTATGGTGAGCACTGATACTCTGCCAGTTAGTGATGCCGGTGGCACAGTGTTTGTATCCACCAGAATAGCCACCATACGGATTTCCGAGAACATGACCGACAAAAATAGGAATGTCCGCTTCGAAAACCGCTTTATTCATAATGACTCTATCCCCTTCGTCATCACAGCCAAGATCCACAAGGTTATCTTTATCTTCACTGTCATGGTTTGATATCTGCCCTGAATTCCAGAATTCGTTAAAAACCTTGTCTCCAAGAATCATCCTGATTTCATCTTTTTTATTTTTACGATGTAATCCATTAGAACATATAAGTCTGATATCTTTTTTATCAACCCCGGCCGCAAGCAATTCTTCAATAATGATTGGAATAGCTACTTTTCGATGTGATGTTTCTTGAAATCCTCCCTTAACTCGGTCTGGGAAAACGATAACAGCTTTTTTCCCAGGACCTGCAAGTAATGATATTGGCAACATTCCAATAGGGTTTCTGATAGATTTTCTTGTTTCTTCTTCAATCTTATCAAAAGGGATAAATGGTGGATCCAGAACTGTTTCTCCTGGAATAAATACATCTGTCTGATCTGGTAAATCAGCTTCCATCATTCCATGACCATATTCAAAAGAAAGTTTCATTTTTCTACCTCCGATTATTTATTTTGTTATGGATGCTTTATATTTTGAGTGTTATCTTACACTTCTATTTTAACAGTAATCCTATCATCAGAATAAGAAAATTAGGACAACGTTTGCATAATATGAATTACTTTTCTTAAAAAAGTTTACTATAATGAATATAGATAGCGTGAAGAAGCAAATAAGGAGGCAGTAATCTTATGTCATTAATATTTTTGAATTTAAAAAGATTTGACATCCCTCGTGAGAAGAATGGGGTCAACAGTATCTCCTCACCTTTCTCTTGGGGAGAATTCATCATAAAAAATGTTCAGGACAAGCTAAGTCAGTTTGACGATTCTACATTTGTCGTATTTTTTCCTGAAGCTCATATAATTCCAGCTGTTTTAGCAAAAAACGATTTATCTCCAATGATAATCGGTTGTCAAGGTGTTCATTATGCCGATACACAAAAAGGAGGAAATTTTGGTGCATTCACTACAGGATTTCCTGCCAGTGCCGCTTCTTCTATCGGGTGTCAATGGACTATTATAGGCCATTGCGAAGAACGAAGAGACAAAATTAATTTAATTGCACAAGGTGGCGGAAATGACTATAGTGCTGTTAATGCTATCCTTAATCAAGAGATTAAATGTGCATTGAATGCCGGACTATCTGTTCTTTATTGTATAGGTGAAAAACAGGAAGAACTGGAAATCAGTGATAAAGTGTTAAAAGATCAGCTTCAGATGGGGCTAGAAGGTGTCAACACCGAGAAAATAGTGATCGCTTATGAACCAGTCTGGGCAATCGGTCCGGGAAAGACACTTCCTGACCGCAGCTATATCATGGAAAAAGCTCAATATATAAAAGAAATAACTAATGGTCTTCCAGTTGTATATGGAGGAGGTTTGAAAAAAGAAAATGCTGCTATGCTAGCTTCTATTGATGAAATCAGCGGTGGCTTAATTGCCCTCACAAGATTTTCAGGAGATATCGGATTTTATCCTGATGAGTATATAGAAATTATTAAAGCATACCATGAAAAATAGCAATCGCTCATTATTTTATGAGCAGAAAAGGAGTATATGATGTCAATTGTACCAATGAAACCAATACTGGAAGCCGCTCTTAAAAACGGATATGCCCAAGGGGCTTTCAATGTAAACACAGTCGCTCAGGCTGAAGCTGTTATAGAAGTTCATAAAATGTTCCGAAGTGCTGCCATAATACAAGGTGCTGATCTTGCTAATGCATTTATGGGTGGAAGAAGTGATTTTATGAACGGCACAGTAGAAGATAAGAAATTAGGTGCCAAAAGAATTGCAGATGCTGTCTATAAGTATGCTGAACATGCTGATATACCTGTGGTTCTTCACCTGGACCATGGGAAAGACATTGATTCTGTTAAAGCCGCTATTGATGGTGGGTATACTTCCGTAATGATAGATGGTTCATCTCTTCCCTATTCAGATAATGTAGAACTGACTCGTGAAGTAGTGAAATATGCCCATCCGCTTGGAGTCACTGTTGAAGGTGAACTTGGAGTACTGACAGGAATTGAAGATCATGTTTTTTCTGACAAATCTACTTATACTGATCCCATGCTTGCATGTGATTTTTTCAAAAAAACCGGAGTGGACTGCTTAGCTATATCTTATGGAACTCAGCATGGTGCAGTAAAAGGAAATAACATTAAGCTTCGTCGTGAAATTGCCATTGCAGCATCAGAGAATCTCAGACATTCAGGTATTAATCCTCTTCTTGTTTCACATGGGTCTTCTACTGTCCCGGCATACATTGTTGAACGAATAAATCAGCTGGGTGGTGATTTAAAGAATACTAACGGAATTCCAATTAATGAATTGAAAAGTGTCATACCCTATGGCATCTGTAAAATTAATGTTGATACGGATATTAGATTATCCATCACTCGTAATTTCAGAGAATTCTTTACCAATCATCCTGATAAGAAGAAAAGTACAACCATTGGCAGAGTTTGGGATTTGATGGAACAGAATCCGGATAAATTTGATCCAAGAATCTACCTGCCACCGGTTATGGATAAACTTATTATTGAAACCAATATTACAGACAGTGATCTTCTATCTCTTGTCAGCCTTATCAAAGCTGGAGTGCATGAGGTGGTTGGTACATTGATTGTACAGTTTGGATCATTTGGACGAATTGACAGAATCAACACCAGATCTTTGTCTGAAATGATTGATATATACAATGAGGAGATGAGAATATCATGACCCTATTACATGGGAATATGCTGATTGCACATGGCGGTGGTCCTACACCGGTAATCAACAGCTCTCTTCAAGGAGCTATTGAAGAAGCGAAAATTCACAAGGAGATTAATCATATATATGGTGCAAGATTTGGAGTAGAAGGTATTCTTGCAGAGGACCTGATGCTTTTAGACAACTATTCTGACTCTACTGTAGCTCTGCTGTCGCAGACACCTGCTTCTGTTCTAGGCTCATGCCGCAGAAAACTGAATGAAAATGATTATCCAAAGATTCTCGAATGTTTCAAAAAATTTAATATTCGTTATTTCTTTTATAACGGAGGGAATGATTCAATGGATACCTGCCACAAAATTGACAAGATGGCTGATGCTTCAGGTTATGAGATGAAAGTCATAGGCATTCCTAAGACCATTGACAATGATCTTGAAGGTACTGATCACTCTCCCGGTTTTGGAAGTGCTGCCAAATATGCAGCTGTTTCCACAGTGGAACTTGCTCAAGATGCAGCAGCTCTTCCTATTCATGTTGTCGTCATGGAACTGATGGGAAGAAATGCTGGTTGGATTACTGCAGCTTCAGCTTTGTATAAAGATAAAATGCCTTGTGAACACCTCATATATCTTCCCGAATTACTTCTCGATACTGAAAAGTTCTTAAATGATGTCAAAAAACATTTCAGCATGAACAAAGGACTTTTAATCACTGTTAGTGAAGGTCTAAAGTATACAGACGGTTCTCCTGTAGGAGATTCCGGAATACGTGATGGTTTCGGGCATATCGTACCCGGTGGTACTGCACAGGCTCTTGCCAGTCTTATCATGCGTGAAACCAGTTTGAAATCCAGAGCTGAGAAACCAGGATTACTAGGCAGAGTCAGCATATCAAATCAGTCTGTCATAGACAAAGAAGAAGCATATGAAGCAGGAGCATTTGCAGTTCGATCTTCTGTTATGGGAAAAAGCGGTTATATGGTAGCAATTGAAGCAATAAGAGTTCCAGAATATTCCTCAAAAATGACATTGGTTCCACTTAGTGAAGTCGCAAACAAGGAAAAGAAATTCCCTTTAAGCTGGATTAACAGCAGTCAAAATGGAGTTACTGATGATTTTATCAATTATCTGAAACCTCTTGTAGGCAGTATGGCTCCTGAGTATGCTGTCTTTTAAATCTTGCAATATATTATTCACTCTTCTGAAGAGTCATGCGTGGAAAGCATGGCTCTTTTTTTACTATGAATACCTGATACCTCCAATATATACATCAGTAACATCATAATTTTCGTTAAGCAGAAGAAAATCTGCTCTTTTTCCCACCTGAATGCTTCCAATCTCATTATCCATATTCAAGAATCGAGCCGGATTAATTGTGGCTGCTGCAATAGCATCTTCAAGTTTTACTCCAAAAGATACCACATTTTTGATTGCATCATTCAAATTGATAGCCGATCCAGCCAGAAGTCCATTAGATATTCTGGCTACTTTATTTTTAACAAAGACCTGCTGACCCCCCAGATCATATGTGCCATCAGGCATTCCTGTAGATCGCATAGAATCACTGATCAGACAAATCTTATCCTTATTGAACATTTTAAAAACCATTCGAATCACAGAAGGGTGAATATGCACTCCATCACAGATGATTTCTACAGAAGCATTCATATCTGATGCTGCACCGGTCACACCAGGATAATGATGATGAAAAGGTGAACTCATATTAAAAAGATGAGAAACATGGCTGGCTCCAGCTTCAAAACCTTTTATTGCAGTATCATAATCCGCATTTGTATGTCCAAAAGCGACCTTGCAGATTCTTGATACTTCCTTGGTGAATCTGTAATCAGCATCATATTCAGGAGCAATGTCAACTATTCTGATGCTCTCTCCAGAAGCTTCATATAATCTTTTAAACATGTCAATATCCGGCCTTATGATATTTTTGGCAGATTGTGCTCCTTTTTTTTCAGGATTGATAAATGGACCTTCCATATTGACCCCTATGCATCTGGCTCCTTTTAAATTTTGAAAAGCCTTCACACTATTCATGACCTTTCTAAGGGTTTCCTCATCATAAGTCATCGTTGTCGCCAGAAAAGATGTTACTCCGTGCATAGCATAATAATTTGAAATGACTGACAACGCTTCTGTAGTCCCGTCACAGACATCGCTTCCCATGGCCCCATGCGTATGAATGTCAATAAATCCCGGAACAAGGTAGCTTCTCTTAGCATCCAGTCCTTCTTCATCCAGTTGTCCGATATCACTGATGGTATTTTCAAATTTAATATCATTAAGCTTGAACGAATTATTGTCCATGAAAACATTTGCATTTTTAATAATCATCAATATTCTCCTTTTTAAATTGTTCTGACGCTTTCTCTTATAATCAGCCCAGATGGCATAAATACTTTTATATACACCTTATGACCTTTATGAATTCTATCAACTAAAGTTTTCACAGCAAAGCTGCCCATTTCCTTCATAGGAATTTTTACAGTAGTCAATGCTGGGCTTGAAAATGCTGCTTCTGCAATATTATCAATAGAAATTACTGAAATATCACCCGGTACATTGATATTGTTGTCTTTCAACCCTTTCAATACTCCTATGGCAGTTATGTCATTGGCACAGAAGACAGCAGTCGGCATAGGATGATAGTCCAACAGTCGTTTTGCTGCATTATAACCTCCTTCAGTATTCATTGCTGCTTCTATTGTATAATCAGACTCACTATTCAATCTCATTTTTATCAAGAACTCTCTATACCCGATATACCTTATTTCTTTTTCTTTTTCTCCGATGTATGCAATATTGTGATGGCCATGGTCATAAAGATATTGAAGCGCACTTTCCGTCGCCTGCTTGCCATCACACATAATATGGTCTTCTTCAAGATTCATCTGATTTAAAGTGATATATACTACTCTTTTATTAAACAGTGAAATGAATTTTGATTGGCTTTCCTGAGTTTTTCCAAGTACTACTAAGCCATCATGCTTTCCGATTTCAATGTCTCCTGAATGGATTCCAAGCACTTCCTTGCTAATAAACTGTCTTCCAGCTTTAAAACCGTTTTTCAGGATTTCTTCATTGACATAAGAGGACAGCTCAAGAAAGTAACTATCTCCTCTTGAATCTCTCGTACGTGCAAAAAGGATATATATGACTGAGCTTTTATTTGATTCCTGATAACCTTCTTTCAGATGCTTTGCTGAAAGATTGGGGACATATCCTGTTTCCCTGATGGCGTCCCAAACTCGTTTCTTAACTTCACTGCTAGCACACTTATCACCTTTTGAGTTGATGATTCTGGATACTGTTGAAGCTGAAACCTCCGCTTTTTCTGCTACATCTTTCAGTGTTACCATTTTTTTCTCCTTTAACTGAAATGAGTCACATATAAATTATACCATTATTTGATTTTTTTAACATTTTGTTTTTATATGGCACTTTATCACAAATTCAAGCCGCTCTTGCAGTCATGGTAATTCCTCCATAATAAATGCATATAGTACTTTTTTATTTGTCACCACAACATATTGTATTGGACTTCGAAAAAATATATAATGAGTACCGGAGGATTACTATGGAAATATTTGATGTAGCGATTATTGGAGCTGGAACATCAGGTTTGTTCGCAGCTTATGAACTCAATCACCTGAATAAAAATGCAAAAATCGTCTTGCTTGAAGAAGGTAAGCCGATTATCAATAGAACATGTCCGATCATCGAAAAAAAAGTCGATCACTGCATTAACTGCAAACCTTGTTCAATCATGCATGGTTTCGGCGGTGCAGGAGCATTTTCAGATGGTAAATTCAATTTCACGACTGAATTCGGCGGATGGCTCAATGAATTCCTTCCCACAAAGAAAGTGCTCGAACTGATTGAGTATGTCGACTCAGTCAATGTCAGTTTCGGTGCGACTACACAGAGATACAGTACAGAAAACAAAGAAGCCATGATTCTTGAAAAAAAAGCGCTTGAAAACGATCTCCATCTATTAAAGGCACAGGTAAAGCATCTGGGGACAGAACATAATTTTGAGATACTGACAAAACAGTTCAATTACATTAATGAACGGGTTGATTTGCGTTGTAACTCCCATGTAGAAAGCATTGAAAAAATTAAGGATATTTTTCATCTGAAATTAAAAGACGGAAGTGAGCTGCAGTGCAGGTATCTTGTTGTCGCTCCAGGAAGATCAGGTGCTGAGTGGTTTACTGACAGATGCGGTGATCTTAACCTCAGTCTTATTAACAATCAGGTAGATATCGGAGTCAGAGTGGAATTACCTGCAAGGATCTTTGATCATATCACAGATGCGGTTTATGAGGCAAAGTTATTATACCGGACAAAGCAGTATGGTGATGTTGTGAGGACTTTCTGCATGAATCCATATGGACATGTCGTTGCAGAGAATGTCGATGGAATTGTCACGGTTAACGGTCACAGTTATTCTGATGTCAAACTTAGAAGTGAAAATACTAACTTCGCATTACTGGTCAGCAATCGTTTCACTTATCCTTTTGACCAGCCATATCAATATGGAAAAAGAATTGCTTCTCTTTCCAATATGCTTGGAGGCGGTGTTCTGGTTCAACGATTCGGTGACCTGATACAAGGAAGAAGAACAACCGAGCATCGTATGGAACAGAGTTTCACCACCCCCACATTCACAGCGACACCAGGAGATTTAAGTCTGGTTCTCACCAAGAGGCATCTTGATAATATCATAGAAATGATTTACGCACTTGATAAAATAGCACCGGGAACAGCTAATATAGACACACTGCTTTATGGTGTTGAAGTGAAATTCTACAGTTCACGGTTAAAATTAAGTGATAAATTCGAGACTGAAATTGCCAATATGTTTGCTGTTGGAGACGGCGCAGGAATCACAAGAGGATTATCTCAAGCCTCCGCAAGCGGTGTTCATGTGGCAAGAGAGATTTTTGACCGGTTGAATAATTAACTGCAAATAAAAACACCCCGGTAAAACGGGGTGTTTTTTATTTGACTCTATCAGTTTTTTTAATTAGTCTGTCCGTCTGCTGAAGGGATTGTATCTCTCATATCAAGAATGACTGATCCTGATTCTCCAGATACGACTGATGGCAACACACCATCCCAGGCTGACCACTTGATGTAGTTGACATACTCAGGTGATTTTGCAAGCTGTTCCTGTATCAGACTCATGGCTTCAGCCTGTGCTTTAGCGTCAAGTAGTTTTGCTTCTGCATTCGCTTCTGCTTCTAAAATAACGACTTTCTTTTCTGTTTCCGCAGTAATCGTTTTTGATTTCTGATCTTCTTCAGCAATGGCGATTCTCTGTGTCGCCTGTTCTTTTTCCTGCTTTAATATCCCTTTGGTAATGATGGCGTCTTCAATCATCTGTCCTGCATCGATATCGATGAAGTTCAGAGAAAGAAGATTAAGTCCGTTTTCCAGCATTGTTGCAGCAAGATAATCATCCACTTCGATTCTCAGCTGTTCAAACTGTCCGCCGAGCACATCATAAATATTATATTTTGGTGCATTGGCTTTGATGGCATTTTGAATATCCATCTGCAGCATAGAATCTGTCGGCATACCTTTATAGGCATTAAACACCTTGTAAGCATTTTCAATAGACATATTATATTTCAGCTCAACCACAAATGTAGCATATTCTGAGTCTTTTGTCTGAACAGAAAACTCCTGGAACTTAATCAGATTATGGGTTGTTCTCAGCTTATACACAGTAACGAAAGGATGGGTAAACTGAATTCCCTGTCCCAGTGTGTCTTCCTGTACTCCTCCTCTGAACGGATCATACTTGATTCCGACTTCTCCTGCATTGACGATTCTTATGCAGCTTCCTGCAACACCGAGTGCAAGAATCAGAACTGCAACCGTCACATTGAGTCCATTGACTCTTTTACCTTCTTTTCCTAGTAGTATCATGGCAACCGCTGCCAGGATAATTCCTAAAATCAACCAAATAAACATGTAATTCACTCCTTATATAATTTATAAAATTATTAACTCTTTTGTCGATGTGGTCAGCACAATCGGTACATCATCATTGACTATTACCATATCTTCAATCCTGACTCCACCGAAGTCGGGAACATAAATTCCCGGTTCCACTGTCACTACCATTCCATTTTCAAGAATATTCTCAGCTGAGACAGCCAGTCTCGGGTTTTCATGAACCATTATCCCTACTCCATGCCCAAGTCCATGGCCAAACATGCCTTCATATCCTGCCTTGTAAATAATATCTCTTGCTACTTTATCAACTTCAACTCCTGTTCTTCCTTTTTGCACAGCTTCTTCAGATCTGCATTGTGCTTCCAAAACGATATCATAGATGGAAAGAATCTTTTTCTCAGGCTTTCCAATGAATACTGTCCTTGTCATGTCAGAGCAGTAACCGTCATATAGAGCTCCGAAATCCATAGTGATGGCATCCCCGTCTTCAATCAGTTTTTCTGTCGCCTGTCCATGAGGTAAGCTGGAACGTTTTCCTGATGCGACGATTGAATCAAATGACGGTTTCATAGCCCCGCTTTTTCTCATGAAATATTCAATTTCAGTGGCTATATCAATCTCTGAAATGCCTACTTCAATGTATTTCAATATATGAGTGAAAGCATCATCTGCAATCTGTACTGCCTTTTTTATTTTCTCTATTTCGTCTGCATACTTGATTGTCCTTAATAAATCAAGTTCAGTCTGTATTCCCACCAGCTTGATATCTTTTAGTTGGCTGGTGATGGACTGATAACTTGAATAGCTGACATCACCATCTTCAAATCCGATTGTTCTGATGCCATCTTTGCTGATGATGTCATATAGAAACTCAAAAGGTTTTGCAGTATACATCATCACATCATAAAATGCTCCGCAAGTGTCTCTTGAGAATTCAATATATCTGAAGTCTGTCATGAAAACTGCTTTCTCCATGGAAATATAGACTAATGATGCACTACCCGGAAACTGTGTCAAATAAAGTGTATTGGGTCTTGAAGTGATAATCACTCCGTCAAGCTGTTTTTCTTTTAAAATTTTTCTGACTTTTTCAATTCTCTGTTTCATAATGATTCCTCCATTGCCTGTTTAATCGTTTTAATGAATGTCTTTGCCATTCTGTAAAATCCTAGTGTGTTCGGATGACAGTTATCAACTGTGCACATTTCCCGTTCCTCATCTTTGAACATTTCACGTCCATCCACAAAATACACATGCTGGTCACCATCATTCAATGCTTCTAGGTAGGTCTGCATGATGATTCTTCTGTTCTTAGTGCTTTCCAATGTGTCTTTTTCAAAATCACATCTTGATGCAAAAATCACTGGTAACTTCGGGTGTTTTTTTCTTATGAGAGTGAAAAACGGATCATGTGTCATGGCAAGATGCGCCGGTCCGGCGTTATGGTCATAGTCATATACTAAAAGTGACATGTCCAGTGAGCTTATATATTCTGCCATTTCACGTTCACCTTTTGCGTTCCCTGAGAACCCAAGGTTATATACCCTCGTATCTAACATTGTAGACAGCATATTGACATAACTTAACCCGTTTCTTGATGCACATCCACCCTGAGTAATGGAAGAACCGTAAAAAACAATCTGTTTATCATACAGGCTGTATGTGTTCGGTTCAAGTAAGCAATCATCATCCAATGTCATTTCAAATGCTTCAACATCTCCATATAACGGGAAATAAAGGTCCACCAGTATTTTTTCATTTTTCTGATTAAGTTCCAGCTCCGCAGTATACTCATTCTCTCCATATGATGGGCAGAGATACTGCACGAACTTCTTATCAATATAGAGGTCATAGCCGCTCATGCTGATTCTAGGCATATGAGAGTATGTCGGTATCGTGCTTTGTCGGCTGAAAATACCCATCTTCCTTGAATCAGTATAAAAACTGAGTCTGATTCCTGATGTATTAAAAGCCAGTCCTTTCAGATGGGGCAGTTTTTCAATCACTTCATCAGGTAACCGCTGAAAACTGTTCTTTCCTGCGTTTCCTGTTAATGTCACTCGTTCATCAAATGCTGTTACTTTCATCTTATTCTCCTAATATATATTCTATGGCTTCGATGTATCCGTCAAATCCTTTTCCTGAAATGACCTTGTCACAAACTGCACCTGTAATCAGCACTTTTCTGAAATCGTCTCTGTTCAGCACATCAGAGATATGGACTTCCACCACTTTGACCTGGCAGTCCTGTATGGCATCCATGATAGCGTAACTGTAATGCGAGTAAGCACCGGGGTTTATCACTATCCCATCATATGAGTTATCAGCCTCTTGAATCATATCAATGATTTTCCCTTCAGAATTAGACTGAAAAACATTGACTGTATGACCAGATAGCATAAAAGCATCAATGATCATATTCTTCAAATCCTCATAAGTACCGCTTCCATAATGTTTTTCATCTCGTGAACCAAGTTTATTCAGGTTCGGTCCGTTAATTACCATGATTCGCATGTTTGTACATCTCCTTCATCAATAAGGCATCTTTTGCCATCGTTCCATCTGACTCACATATTATAATCGGTTCCATCTCATATTTGTATAAAACCGGTATCAAATGGTTAAAATCAGGTCCAAACTGTACATCTTCCATTGTCCAGTGACGTTTTTCACCTTTTCCGGTATATTCAATTCTGCTGAAATGAACATGCATTTTCCTTGTTCTTTCCAGTCCGATACCATCAATGAACTGTTTGACAACTGAATCAAATGCATCGACAGAATTCAATGCACCCAGCGTTCTTGCATTCAAGTGACCGAAGTCAATGGTGGGAATCACTCTTTCATCCACATTCGAAAGCGCAATGATTTCTTCAATGTTTCCAAGCTGCCCTTCTTTCCCCATCAGTTCCGGGCATAATGTCACCGCATCATCATTATCATCGCATACTTCCCTGAACACCTTCAAAGCTCTGTCAAGCGCATTTGCTCTGGTATCTTTCATCAGTGATCCCGGATGAATGATGACTCTGTCAGCTCCCATCCATTTGGCAGCTTCCACGGATTTTAATATATGCATCTTGCTTTTTTCCAGTTTTTCTTCATCCTCACCTGCCAGATTGATAAAATACGGCGCATGGAGGCTCATGGCAATATCATGCAGCTTTGCCTGCTCTCCAATTTTCCTTGCACTTTCTTCCTGTACGAGGACACCTCTTCCACACTGGTATTCGTAGGCATTAAGTCCCATATCAAAAAGCCACTTCATGATTTCAAATGTCGACTTATATCCCTGCTCATAAAAATCATTTGGATTTCCTCCCGGTCCGAATCTGATCATATCCACTCCACCTTTTCTAGCTGTTTACGTAAAAACAGGTTTTCAATGACTCTTTTCAAACGAACAAACCAGTGTTCATTTTTATCCAGGACTTCTGTTAAAACAGTCATCATATTTATTTTATTACCACCTTTTATGTCTGTCAGTAACTGATCACCAATCATCACGCATTGAGTGTTTTCAAGTGCCAGCACTTCCAATGCTTTCAAATATCCTTTTTTTCTCGGTTTAAATGCCATTCCCACTCCGGTGACAGCTAAGATGTCCTTGAAAAGAGAAGTTCTTTCATGGTTGGCATTTGAAAGAATACAGACCTTAAAGTCCAGGTGAATCATCTCCTTGACCCAGTTGATTGCCTCTTCAGTCGGAATTCTGGTATGCATGGGAACCAGTGTATTGTCTATATCAATTAAAATCCCTTTTATGCCAAGTTTTCTCAACTTGTCATAATCGATTTCGAAGATTGATTTTGCCCTGTAATCAGGTATGTAGTAACTCATTCGCACCTCAAATAAAAATACTTTGAAAAAAACTTTCTATTTTAGTATAATATATCTTACTAAAGAATACTATAAGGGAGCAACAATTATGAATATCAGAATCACCAAATCAGAGAAGTTGAAAACAAAACCTGATCAGGCTACACTCAAGTTCGGAAGAACCTTTACAGATCATATGTTTATCATGGATTACTGTGAAGAAAAAGGCTGGTATGATCCGAAAATCGTCCCTTATGGACCTATTCCTTTAGATCCTTCCACCAATGTCCTTCATTACGGACAGGGTATTTTTGAAGGGCTTAAAGCCTATAAAACCAAAGATGGCAGAGTGCTTTTATTCAGACCTGATAAAAATGCGCAGCGTCTGAATGCTTCATGCGAAAGAATGTGTATTCCTGAAATGAAAGAAGAAGATATTCTTGAAGCGATCAAAGCGCTGGTCAGTCTTGAAAAAGACTGGATTCCAGAAAAAGAAGGAACCTCATTGTATATACGGCCATTTGTGATTGCATCAGATCCTTTCCTTGGAGTACATGCATCCCATACCTATATGTTCATGATCATACTGTCTCCAGTAGGTGCCTATTACCCCACCGGAATCAATCCCATAAAAATCTATGTCGAGGACAAGTATGTAAGAGCAGTAAAGGGAGGAATGGGAACTTCAAAAACCATGGGAAACTATGCTGCTTCACTATATGCTCAGCAGAAAGCAGAAGAAAAAGGATTCGTTCAGGTATTATGGCTTGATGGAATCGAGAGAAAATATATTGAAGAAGTTGGTGCTATGAATGTGTTTTTCAAAATAAACGGTACTGTGATTACTCCTGAATTAAACGGAAGTATCCTTCCCGGCATCACAAGAATGTCTGTCATTGAACTGTTGAAAAGCAAGAATATTCCTGTTGAGGAAAGACGGATCTCTGTTGATGAACTTATTGAAGCTTCTGAAAAAGGACAACTGGAAGAGTGTTTCGGCGCAGGTACTGCAGCAGTCATCTCACCTGTCGGAGAACTGATGTACAAAGACCATTCCTATATCATCAACAATAACCAGACCGGAGACATATCAAGAATGTTATATGATACCTTGACAGGAATTCAGTTCGGAAACATTAAAGATGAGTTCGGCTGGACCGTAGAGGTATAACACTTGAACAAAAATAAAGGGATATTATACGCCATTCTAGCTGCTCTTATTTGGAGCACAGGTGGCGTTTTTATTAAACTGGTCAATGCTCCTCCTTTTTATATTGCCATGGCCCGGTCATTGATTGCTTTCATCACTTTTCTGCCTTTTCTTAAAATCAGACAGATCAAATGGAGCAGGAATCTTATTTTCTTGCTGTTATCCTATTCCTATACATTAATCAGTTTTGTAGTTGCTAATAAACTGACCACAGCAGCAAATGCCATCTTTTTGCAGTACACCTCTCCTATCTGGCTGTTTTTATTCTATTTCATTGTGAAAAAGAAAATTGATAAAGCTAAAATTCTCCCTATTATGCTTGTTTTAATCGGGATTTCCATGTTCTTGATTGAATCTTCAGCAGGGTCCAGTACGATTGGGAATCTAGTGGCTATAAGCAGTTCCTTCGCTTTTGCGGCGGTGGCTTTTTTCAGTGCCAAGGATTATGGAATCAAAGGTCCTGCTTTAATTGCACTCTGTAATTTCTCCACTTTCATCCTGGCGCTTCCTTTTACTAAAAACCCTCTCCAAGTCACCTTGTCATTACAAGTATCCGATGTGATAGGGCTGATGCTGCTTGGCGGGATACAGATTGCTGTCGGTTACCTTTTCTATATGAAAGCGCTAAAAATCATCTCTCCGCTGGATGTATCTTTAATCTGCCTGCTGGAACCGCTGTTCAATCCCATCTGGGTACTTTTGTTTGTGAAAGAAGTCCCTACTATCATGGCGGTTATAGGGTCTGTTCTCATTTTATTCGGAATTCTCCTGAATATTATTCGGAATCGGAAATATAGAAATCGATGACTTCCCACAGTTCTTCTATTCCCTGTTTTTTGGTAGCTGAAAAAAGAATAAACGGTGTATCCGGTTCCACTTCCAGCATAGACACTATTTTTCTTGCTGATAAAATAGCTTTGTTATTTGAGAGTTTATCACATTTGACTCCGCAGACGGCATATGGGATGTCACGTTCCTTAAGCCAGTCCATCATCTTGGCATCTTCGACTGACGGTGCATGTCGGATATCAATCAGCAGTACAATCAATACCAGCTGCTCTCTGATATTCAAATAGTTATCAGTAAACCGGTTCCAGATTTTTTTCTGCTCAAGACCCGCTTTCGCATAACCATAACCCGGAAGATCGACAAGATAGATTTCATCATTGACTGTATAAAAATTGAGGACTCTTGTTTTTCCTGGTGTCTGCCCTACTCTTGCTATCCCTTTTCTATTACAAAGAGCATTGATCATGGAAGATTTTCCCACATTGGATCGTCCCACAAATGCGATTTCAGGACGATTTCCCTCAGGATACTGGTCTCTTCTGACGGCGGTTATTTCATGCTCTGCTTTTTTGATTATCATAAATACTTCCTGTTTTTCATTTATTATACCTTATCCTTCACAATGATATCAAGAAATTCACCTGTGGCTCTTGAAACAGGTACATTTCTGAGTTTTACAACACCTAGCGTACTTGCAGGTATCTTCTCTTTTATCTTCAGCAGTTTCAGTTTATCCTTATAGGGACTTTTCTCGATATACTGCTTTGCCACACAGATGACTCCCATGTCAAGAACAGCATATCGGATCAGAAGATCAACAGAGCCTAGTTCAATTTCAGGATCAAGTGAAAGATTGTGCTTATTGAAAAAAGAATCAATATGATCTCTGGTACTGGTTCCTTTTTCAAGAAGAATCAAAGGCATTCTGCTTATATCAGCTAATGTGTAAACCTTGTCAGAGGAAAGCAGGCTGTTGACTGATACAAAAAATCCGTCTTCCTGCTTCTCTTCTTTAAGTATTTCAAGTAAGTCTTCTTTCTCATTAGTTAAATTGATAAACCCGATTTCTGCAATTCCCTTTTTAAGCATGGAAATGGTTTCGCTTGAGGTCCTGTTGAATATTTTGATGGAAATTTCAGGATACTTCATCTTAAACTGCTCCAGATAAGACGGAAGATAATACATGCAGATGGTATCAGAAGCACTTAAGGTGACCACTCCCTTCTTGAGGTCATTGATTAAGCTCATCTGAGCCTCACCTGAAGCAATCATATTGAATGCAGGCTCAATATGTCGAAACAGCACTTCACCGCTCCTGGTCAGTTTGATGCCCTTTGGAAGCCTGATGATCAGCTGCTGATTCAATCTGTCTTCAAGAAGCTTAATTGACTGGCTGACAGCAGACTGCGTGACGAAAAGCACTTGAGCTGCTTTTGAGAAGGAACCTTCTTTAATGACATGATAAAAAAATTTATACAGTTCAAGATTAATATTCA
>JAFGUQ010000215.1 GCA_016938455.1 Clostridia bacterium | reverse complement strand
TAGTGTATAATTGAACCGCCGTGTACCGAACGGTACGCACGGTGGTGTGAGAGGACGGGAAAGTAAAATTTCCCTCCTACTCGATTGAGAACAATTCCTCTGCTATTCAGGATTTACCTCGAAATCCTGATCATAAAGATCATATTCGAAATATGTCGCCCAGTTTCCCTTTGTGACGAATCTGGTTCCATTCCCCCAGGCGGATTCTGTTTCAACCATCTGAAGATCCTCATTGTATCTTGCAATCAGAGCATGAGCTGCAATGAAGTAATGATCATCATCAGGCTCTTCCGGCAGCATGACTTCAAAATAGTCTTCATAAATACCATCCCCGAATGAGTAGATCCGGGAAAATTCAAATTGCCCTACTAAAGGATTACCGGCTTTATTGACGGGAAGTTCCTCCAGAGTCTGCACTACAGCCAGGTGCATTTCAATGATTTCCCAGCCTTCTTCAGCGATATCAGCATCAAGCTGATATCCTACATAAATGTGGCTTGCATTATTTGTGACAATGACATCTCCCACATCGATATCCTGTCCGGCATTTAATACTGCAGTATCTAATTCAGGTAATTCACAGGAAACAAGAAACAATGAAAGTATCACTAACACCACAAAAAGCAAGAGAACTGATTTTCTTTTTCTCATTTTTTTCTCCTCCCAAAATAAAAATATGATAATGCATCCGAAATTTCAGAAATCAAGACATATTGAACATCATATCCTTTAAAAACAAAAAACGACCATATAGTGGTCGATATATCTGTTTTATTAAACTATTCAGGTGCTCAATTTCATCTTCTTGAATATCGAACACATTTCATTCCAAGCCCTATTATATACCTGCTTTTCAGCAAATAAAAGTCAGTTAGTGTTCATAAAAACAATAATTGTTAGTATTTTTAAAATTTTCTTAAAAAGAATGATAACATGAGAAAAGAGTAAGCAGACTGCTGGGACTGGTGCAGATGGAAACATATAAAAAGTAACATGTTATTACCTCTATAGGTTATATGCAAAAATTATAGCCTTAAAAGTGAATAATTGTTGATTATTCATATATATGGTTATATAATGGACATATCAAGAGCGGAGGTGATGTCATGTTCTTCTTTTTCAATAATAATCCATATATTGCAGTCATTGGAGATATCAAAGCGTCGAAAAAATTAAATAACAGAAGTGAGGTTCAAAAAAAGCTGAAAATAGTTTTAGATGAAATCAATGAAAAGTTTGATGAAGATATTTCATCAAAGTTCATCATAACTTTGGGTGATGAATTCCAGGGATTATTAAACAATGGCGCATGTATTATGAAACTGACCTTAGAAATAGAGAGAAAAATGTTCCCGGTTAAAATACGATTTGGCATTGGAGTTGGAGCTATTACCACTGATGTCAACAAAGAGATGTCACTTGGAGCCGATGGGCCAGGTTACTATAATGCTAGAAACGCTATTGAATATCTGAAAGTGAATGAAAAGAAAAACCAGACCAGTTCAGCGGATATAAGAATTGAGACTGAAGAAAATAACCAGACAACAACCATTTTACTCAACACAATTTTGTTGTTGTTAACGACTATAAAAAATTCATGGAGCGATAGACAAAGAGAGATTATATGGGATAAACTGGAACATCAAGGAAGTCAAACTGATGTTTCAAAAAGGTTTGGGATCACACAACCTTCAGTGCAAAAGAGTTTGTTCAGCGGAAAATATTATGCATATAAAGAAGCACTCGAAATCATATCAGAAGTGCTTAATGAGATAAGGAGAAATGATGTTTAAACAATATCTGATTTTACTTCTAATAGGACATGTGACTGGAGAATTCTATATCATTAAGAGATTATATGATGATAAAGAAAAGAGTTTGAAATGTGTTTTGATTCACTTCTTAAGTTATTTAGGAGCAATGCTTTTGATTAGTCTTCCAATTATATCATTGAGAATTGTTTTAGCAGTATCTATTGCATCAATATCACATATGATTATATATATATTGATGATTTTATATGTATCATTGATAGATAAGAAAGATTCAAAGATATCAGATAATGCAAAAAATCCGTTTTTCATAGATCAAATATTACATTTTATGATTCTGTTTGGGATATCGTTTTGGGTGACAAAGAGTCAAACACCAATTATTTCATTGAGAATAGTTGACGAAATATTTAGCATTATTGGAATATCAAAAGGGTTAGCAGCATCATGGATACTTGTTCTATTATTAATTCATAAACCCGCTAATCTTGTTATACAGAATCTTCTGATTGTTTATAAACCAATGAGCAGCGAAAAAAGTGAACTTAATGATAATAATGCGGGACGGTTCATAGGTACGATAGAAAGAATCATTATACTGATATTGCTGTCAATTGGACAATACTCTTCGATTGGGTTGGTGCTGACAGCAAAATCCATTGCCAGATATGATAAAATATCAAAAGAAAAAGACTTTGCAGATTATTATCTATTAGGAACTTTATTAAGCACCTTGATTGTTATAGGTTGTTCCTTTATTATATAAAAAGTAGATAAAGCCATAAAGCTTAGAAAAATCTTCGGTGAAAAAAAGCGGAAAGCAGGAATCATCATGGACAATCTGGTGCAGGAAGCTCTTTCTTTATACAACTTTAATAATCCGACCTTACAGTTCATAAGGCATAATGAGAACATGACATACAAGGTAGTTGATGGTGAGCAGTCATATGCATTGAGAATACATAAACCTGTAGAAGGATTTTCACTTTCTATCTATGATGTCGATAATGAGCGGAAAAAACAGATAGAAAGTGAAATGAATATTCTTGATTTTCTATCCGGAAACCCATATAAATTAATACAGAAACCAGTAATCAATAAAAAGGGGGATCTGGTCAGTGTGTTATCAGATGGTTCACCGGTTACTGTATTGAAATGGATTGAGGGGAATGACTTGAATAAAAGTGATATCAGTGAAGCGACTGCAATGAAAATCGGATATTTGATAGCATGGCTGCATCAGAAGTCTGATTCGCTTATAAATCATCTTAAGATAAAAAACACTAATCATGAAATAAACAGATACAGATATGATCAGCAGCTGCTAAAAAAAGTTGAAGAGCAAATCATAATTGCAGTTTCTAAAGACCAGATTAAAAAGGAGCATGAATCAATTATTCTCAATACACTAAGAATAATTGAAAAAAGAATGGATGAACTTGAGAGTGTACCCGATATGAAAGGATTTGTTCATGCTGATTTATCACCTTCAAATCTTATTGTTTCAGATAAGGAAATAGCACCTATTGATTTTTCCTTATCCGGTTACGGATACTTTTATATGGATATTGGGATGATTCTAAGTAACTATAACGACCATGAGACAAGAGTAAGCATTAAAAAGGGTTATGAAGACATAATGGGTATAGAAATACCTGTATGTTATATAGACGCTTTCTTCTCATTAGGAGTATTACTGTTCATCGCTTGTCAGCACGATAAAGCAAGTAAAGAAGACTGGTTTAACAGTGCAGTGGTCAGGTGGTGCAGCACCATTTTCACTCCAATTATCGAAGGTAAACCGGTATCCATTTAAAAAGATCAGATGTACTATGAACTTGAAGTATGT
>JAFGUQ010000214.1 GCA_016938455.1 Clostridia bacterium | reverse complement strand
TGAACAGTGATGAAATTATTATTCTGGATGTCAGGACTGCTGTTGAAGTCGCTATCGGTAAAATTGATAATTCAATCAATATCCCTTTAAATGATATACGGTCCAGACTTAATGAACTTGATAAAGATAAACTGGTGGTTGTTTATTGTGCAGTAGGATTTAGAGCTTACCTTGCTATCAGAATATTAATGCAGAACGGATTTACAAAAGTTAAGAACCTGGCTGGAGGTTTCACCACATATGGAATCACAACAACAAATTATAATGATTGTTATTTCAATAATCTTAAAGATGAATGCGAAAGATGCTCACCTTCTGAACCTGCTGATATTGATATCAATGAATGCGATATTATCAAACTCAATGCCTGCGGTCTGCAGTGTCCTGGCCCAATCATGATGGTATATGAAAAAATGAGTAAATTGAATGACGGTGATGTGCTTGAAATAAAAGCTACAGATCCTGGATTTGCTATGGATATAGAATCATGGTGCGACAAAACATTTAACACTTATATCCGAAGTGAAAAACAAAATGATAGTTTTGTGGTCAGAATCAGAAAAGGGACTGACAAAAGAGTAGTGAAGCCTCCTGTTGTGGCTGACAATAAATCAATGGTTGTTTTCAGCGGTGATCTGGACAAGGCATTAGCTACATTTATCATAGCAAACGGAGCTGCTGCCATGGGTAAAAAGGTCACATTATTCTTTACATTCTGGGGTTTGAATATCCTGAGAAAACCTGAAAAAGTAAAAGTGAAAAAGAATATCATAGAAAAAATGTTTGGATTCATGTTACCGCGAGGAGCCTCTGAATTAACACTTTCCAAAATGGACATGGGAGGTATGGGAACAAAAATGATGAAAATGATAATGAAGAAAAAAAATGTAAACTCTCTTGAAGAACTGATCCAATCTGCAGTTGATAACGGAGTCACACTCATTGCTTGTACCATGTCAATGGATATTATGGGTATAAAAAAAGAAGAATTGATTGATGGTGTACAGTATGCAGGAGTAGCTACTTTCCTTGGTGCATCTGAAGATTCAAACATGACTCTGTTTATTTAAGGTAAAATATCATCATAAAAAACCTGAGAGAAAATCTCAGGTTTTTTTATTTTCATATTTTTAAATTTTATCATGAAATCCTTTTGATCAAATCAATCATATAACAATAATTTTCAAATGAGACTTCAGGTGGAATTGAATGGTCACTGTGATAGATGTATCCTCCATTATGAATAGCCGGGATGATTTTATGTCTTATTTCCTCTTTTATGTCTTCTTGACTCCCTGAGAGTTTCTGTACATCAATGTTTCCCATGAATACCAGGTCTTTCCCATACTCAGCTGACAATATCGATACATCCTGATCTGCTTTCGACTCAATAGCCTGAAGAACATCAAGCCCCTCTTCAATGAATAAAGGTATCAGTTCCTTCACTCTTCCGCAGCTGTGCATGAAGAAATCAAGCTTGTTTGAATGCAAAAAGTCACCTAGTTTTCTATGTTGTTTATGAAGAGTCCTTTTGTATACAGCAGGTGAAATCAGCAGTCCTCCGGTATGACCCAAATCCTCAATAAGAAAATAACCGTCAATTCTCATACCCATTGATAATCCTTTTTTAAGCGTTTCAATAATCAAGTCTGTATGAGCTTCAAACATTTCTTCAATGAATGCCTCTTCTGAAGCACTGTCCATCAGCAGCTCTGTAAAACCGCGATGTCGCCAAGCAGCTTCAAAAGGGCCATATGAATTCATGAAAGTATATTTATTATGATCATAAACCTTATTAATCGATTGAATGGATTCTTCCCATGTCTTATCAGGTTCTGTCCGCATGAAATAGGGATTGACATCAACCCGGCTCAAATGATCAAAGTCGACTCTCAATCGATGACGCAATTTCTTCCACGTTTCTTCTCCTGTATTGACATGATTATACATATGCATAGTTCGTGACTTGCCGATGTATTTGTCTGCAGTATATCCGCATCTGTCTTTTACAGTGATGAAGCCGTTTTCTTCTTTCAGCAGCTCTGGTTCCAATCTGAATGAATTGTCCAGAAAAACCATATCAAAGTCAAAATCAAAGTGCCGTTGTAAAGACAAGTTAATATCCAGTTTGTCTTTTTTAAAGACCTTGTCCTTTTCATTCAATAACGATAAAGCTCCCTGATCTTTCCATGTAGTCAGCGTGTCTTCCCAGAAGCTGTCATACAATGCAATGTCATATGTCGCTTTAGCATTGATTGTTTGCTTGACAAGCTCTCTAGAATTTATCATCTTTTTGCCCGTATGTGCTGTTCTTACCATGTTTTCTGAGATAATGCTTGTCAATCAGCACATTATTGACCCCCTTGATATTCCCGTTCAGGACATAGGTTCTGTAAGCCATTTCAGCAATGGTTTCCAGCACCTTTGAATTTTCAACAGATTGATAAGCATCTTTCCCCCATGTAAAAGGGCCATGATTCGCCACTAATACTCCCGGTACTTCATTTTCATTGATGTTATTGAATGTCTCAACAATGACTTTCCCGGTTTCTTTTTCATAATTACCAAGTATTTCTTCGTTTGTCAGAATTCTAGTACAGGGTATTTCTCCTCTGAAATTATCTGCATGAGTGGTTCCCAATGCCATGATCGGCAGTTTTGCCTGTGCAAAGGATGTGGCCCAGGAGGAGTGGGTATGGGTAATGCCTCCAATGTTTTTGAAATTATTATACAGGTATAAATGCGTTTTTGTATCACTTGATGGGTTTAAATCACCTTCGAGCACTTCCCCTTTTAAATTCATCACTACCATGTGTTCAATTTTTAGCTCACTGTAAGAAACACCGCTTGGTTTGATGACCATGATTCCTTCATCTCTGTCAACACCGCTGACATTACCCCATGTCAATGTGACCAGCCCATATTTTTCCAGCTGTTTATTAGCTTCCAGCACCTGTTTTTTCAATGAATATAGTAAAGCCATCTTTTCTCCTTATGTAACACTCTTCTTTATTTCCTTAAGTCGCTTCATGACATCATTTTCACCTTTTCCAAAGTAATCATGCAGCAGTTTGTATTCATTATACAGCTTCAGATAAATGGCTGCATTATGGCTATCAGGAGTATAGTATTTATCCATGACTTCACCCATTTCATTTGCAGCTTCCGTGATGGTATCATATCCCCCTTTAAGTTTTCCTGCAGCAACTGCACCGAACATGGCAGAACCCAGCGCCGGCGCCTGGTCGGATTTGGCAATCCTGATATCCATTCCGAGCACATCTGCGTAAATCTGCATCATGAATTCATCTTTCTTCGCGATTCCGCCGGCGGCATAAAGTGTATGGATGTCCACTCCGCTTTGTTTGAATGTGTCAATGATCATCTTTGTCCCGAAGGCAGTGGCTTCAATTAAAGCTCTGTATATATCTTCAGGTTTTGTCAGCAGTGTCATTCCGATGATCATTCCAGTCAGGTCGACATCAACTAAAATTGACCGGTTTCCATTCCACCAGTCAAGGGCTACCAAGCCGCTTTCACCCGGCTTTTGAGACATGGCTTTTTCTTTCAGTAAATCATAAACAGAAATTTTTCTTTTTTGTGCTTCTTCTTCATATTTCTTAGGAACAAGGTTATTGACAAACCAGTCAAAATGATCACCTACGCAAGATTGTCCAGCTTCATATCCCAGAAAACCCGGCATGACACCATCTTCCACTACACCGCACATACCAGGAACAATCAGTTCTTTGTCGCTTAGAATGATATGGCAGGTGGAAGTTCCCATAATCATCAGCATTTCTCCAGCTTTGGTAATACCAGCTGCAGGAACAGTGACATGCGCATCTACATTGGCTACTGCCACCGCAGTTCCCTCTTTAAGCCCAGTCAGAATTGACGCTCTTTTAGTCAGTTCTCCTGCTTTGCTGCCTAAAGGATAAATATTTTCTGAGAGTTTCTCCTCCACCAGATTTTCAAGTCTAGGGTCCAATGCCTTAAAAAACTCTTTGCCAGGATATCCTTTCTGCTTATTCCACAGGGCTTTATACCCTGCAGTGCAGCTGTTTCTTGCCTCATTGTCTGTCAGCTGCAGAATCACCCAGTCAGCAGCTTCCATGAATCTGTCTGCTTTGTTATATATCTCCTCATCCTCTTCAAGTATCTGCATGATTTTGGGAATCATCCATTCAGAGGAAATTTTGCCACCGTATCTTGAGAGAAATTCTTCTCCTCTCAAAGAGGCGATTTCATTTAAACGGTTAGCCTGTTTCTGGGCGGCATGATGCTTCCAGAGTTTGATATAGCTGTGAGGATTCAATTTGTATTCATCATATAGGCAAAGCGGTTTTCCTGTTTCATCAATCGGCATCATCGTACAGGCGGTAAAGTCAATGCCAAGCCCGACTATGTCCTCAGGTTTCACCTTTGATTTTCTAAGTACATCAGGTATGGTCACATTCAATACTTCCAGATAATCATTCGGATGTTCAAGCGCATAGTCGGGAGGCAGTTTAGTTTTCCCGTCAGGCAGATACTCGTCCATGACACCATGAGTATACTCCTTGACTGACTGCGCCATGATTCTCCCGGTTCCAAGTTCTACCAGAACCGCTCTTCCTGATTTTGTGCCATAATCAACTCCAATTGAATATTTCATACATTACATCTCTCTTTCTAGCAGATCCGTTTCAATTAATTTACCGTTTCTGATGATAAATGTCTTTATTTCAAACTGATTGAATGTGATTGTTTCCTTTATTTTTAACGCTTCGCTTTCAATTATGACGGTCTGCTGATCTTCTGTGCCGTTATACAGCCTGGCAATAAACTCTTCACTTTTTTCAGCTTTCTTGAATGCCTGGAGTAAAATACTCTGATTTGACAATGTTAAAAGATTCTTGACCTTAGCTTTTTCGCCAGAAGGATAAGCTGTCACGACAAAAGGCTTCTCATTGTAAGCCAATGCAAGCTTATCAATGTTCTTTTTAATCTTAGCTGCATCATCAGCAACAATCATGAAGGAATATCTTCTCTCACCCTGATCGATTCTCGGGTAAGCTCTGTCATCAATCATCATCGGTGTCTTTCCTTTTGGATGTCCGGAATATCCAGGTGATCTGACAAGGCTGAGATGAATGGTTCCTTTGGAGTAATGAGATCCGTAAAGACAGTCATTGACTATCACCAGTGCTTTTTCTGAAGCATCATCAAAGGCACCTGACCACTTCTGAGAAACACACTCTGTCCCGTCTTCAAACAGATTTTCTGATCCGTTCATGATCTGTCCTATATAATTTGCCTTTTTCATGACAGTAGGAATCTGCAGTTTTAGCATCTTTTCTTTTTCATTCCAGTAGACTCTTACTTTGACTTCTACTTCTGTTCCGGTTTTTGGAATCAGATAAGTCACAATCGCTGAGGAATCATCATACTTGAAATAGGCTTCCACGACAACTCTTGCCTCTCCATCTTCAATTACTCTGACACTGTCGAAATCTTTTCTGGCCACTGTTCCGAATTTCTTGGCTTCAGCAGTAGTCATTAATCTGAAATAATCATTAACATCATTGATTTTAGTGGTTTCCATCGCCCAGGCATCTGTAGTGTCATTGACTACTGCCAGTCTGAAAGCGGCTTTTTCCAGATAATTGACTCCATTCACTTTATAAGCATCAATCAATCCGGTCATCTTATTGATTTTTATATCCAAATTCTCAGTCCTGATGTTCACTGCACCGTTTCTGGTATACTGCTTGAATTTATAGGTATATTTGCTTTTGTCCGATTCACGAAGTGTCAAGTCAAACCGGTTAATGGAAGATGGCTTCAATGTGGCTTTGAAAACCACTTTCTTTCTCCAGTCCAATGCATGAAGACCTGATGCTTCTCTTTCGTTCTGTGAAGGAATGACTTTTCCGTTCTGTGTCACTGTGGGTACTGAATACACTTTTGAAGTGATGAATTCATTCATGAATTCACATTCAAAAATACCCTCCACTTCATATGGGTGAGGATTATAGGCAAAAATAGGGAGTTCTCCGTCTTTTCCTTTTTCTTCTCCTCTTAATAACATATAAAAAGCCTTTGTTTTTAATCTGTTTGAAATTTCCAGTCCATGTTCCAGCTGTCTTAACGCGTCCTCTTCAACAATCTGAATACTGGAACCAGGAAGAATGTCATGGAATTCACAGAACATGAGGTCTTTTAAAGCTTCTTCTGTACTGTGTCTGTCATACTCCATCAAACCGTTTGCAGCAGCTGCAGTCATCATTTTTTCAGCCATGAACAGTTCATTTTCAAGTAATCTGTGTTTCTGTTTGATTCTAATCTGAGAAGTGTAACATCCAACAGCAAAAGGATTAAGTGACTTGTCATAGCTTTTAAGTGATTCACTTTCTTTTAATTCTGCAAAATAGTCTTCTGGTGTGGAATGGATGATGTCATAATCGGTATGCTCAGTCCTGAAAGCCTGAATCGCTTCAAGGTCTTCACGGGATGGACCGCCGCCATGGTTTCCGATACCCCATAATACCATGCATGTCTGTTTGTCAGGGTACTCGTTCATGAAGCGTTTGATCTTATCCACTGACTTTCCTTTTCCGGAAAGGTAATGGCCGAAAGATCTGGAAGCCATGACTTCTGAATGATTGAATCCCACCCATTTCATATCCTCAGCAGGAAGCTGCTTCAGATCTTTACTGGGTCTGCTGTAAATATATGAATCGTAACCGGCTTTATTCATGATCTGAATCATTCCTTTTGAATGACCGAAAGAATCAAAATTAATGGCTGTTTTAGGTTCAACACCAAACTTTTCCATAAAATAGTTTTTACCGTATATCATCTGTCTTGCCATTGATTCACCTGAAGGCATGTTGCAGTCAGGCTGTAGATACCAGCCCCCCATGATGTGCCATTTACCCTGTTTGACAAGTTTTTGAATTTTCTTGAATAATTCAGGTTCGAATTCTTCAACCCATTCATATAACACGGCTTCATTATGATTAAAAACGAATCCATCATAGTTTTCACAGAAATCAGCAGCGATTCTATAGGTTGACAAAGCCTCTCCAATGCCTTCCTGACGTTGCCATAACCAGACGGGATCCAGATGTGCGTTACATATTAAATGCATTTTTTTCATGAGATAAACTCCTTATTTCCTCGATATTATTTTCAAAAGAATTATATCATAAACCGATTTATGTATGGAACTTTTTTTTGTTTTTATGCGTTTAAGCAATACTGTGGTTTGATAATTTTTTGATATAAATAGCGGAAAGTAAAATCTTTTGGTATAATATCAAATATAAATCCAAAAAAATCAAGGAGTATTTTTATGAATAACAGCTTAATATTTGACTTATTAAAAAACATTGACCTTTCAGGGAAAATCATCATATATATCATTACCGGTGTGTTTTGCCTGGCACTAATCATAAATGTCTTGATCAAGTTGAAATACATGTCAATCAGAAAACAGCTGGTCAGCAGGCAGCAGCGCAGAGCCGGTGTCTTTAAAAATGAATTCCTCAACAAAATTGTTCAGGAATATAAAGCCGCTTCCAGCAGTAACTTCAGTGAAGTCAATACACAGGCCACGCTTGAGAAAAGTTTTACCGATCACCTTTACTATTATCAGATCGGTGAAAATTTTGTTGCAAAAAGCATCTCCATTCTCATTGTACTTGGTCTGCTTGGAACGTTCATTGGTTTGACGATTTCTGTATCGGAACTTGTTAACCTGCTGCTTAGCGGTTCCTCCTCTGCCTCAGGACTTGATTTAACCAATCTTCTGGCAAATCTGGCCGGAGCAGCTGAGGGGATGGGTGCTGCATTCATCACCAGTCTGTTCGGTATTTTCTTCTCCATCATATTGAATTTGTTGCTTGTCGCTGTTAACTGTACCGATGAAAAAGAACGCTTAATGGTCAGTATCGAAGAATATCTGGATAATACCGTTGCCATATTGATTTCAAAAGATAAAGAAACTGAATATACCATGCTTAATCGTATTTTGAGAGATACATTCATAGAATTCGGAGAAAAAATTGAAAGTTCTCTGAAAGATACTGTCAATGAGTTTGGTAACAAGCTGACAAATGTGGTCATGGATGTGTCTGTATCTTCCAAAGTGCTGGATAATACAGTTGACAGATTTGATTTAAGTCTTCAGGAATTCGCCAATAACATGAAAGATTTTTCAAGTTTCAATACAAACCTGAGCAATAACATTGAGAAAATGGATGTGAGCTTTATTAAAATGGCTCAGTCTCTGTCTGACTCATCAGGATTAATTACAGATAACTATGATGCCATACGTTCTTTCTCTGAAGATGTGAAATCCGCCGCGACAGAAATGTCTTCTCTGAATCAGAAAGTGGTCAGCGATATGAATCAGCTGGTAACTCAAGTAGATAAATCAGTGAATGCAGTGAATACATTAAGTCAGCTTTTAAAAGAGAGTTCAGAAATCAATTCGAAAACTGTGGCTGATATACAGGAGACATTCTCAAAATCCCTGCTTGAAGTCAACGAAGCCATTGCCAATATGGCTAAATCCACCGGCGAAACCTACTCAAAAATCATGATGGACAGTTCAAGGAGCATTTCAAAAGAGCTGACACAGGGAATGGAAAAAGCCATGAGTGATCTGGAAAAGATTGTCGGGACATTTGATGACAACCAGAAGGTGATTGCCAAAACGATTACCTCCCTTCCCGAACAGACGCTGGTATACAATAAATCTGCTACTGCAGAAATCAATCAGAAACTAGACGAAATCAAACAGACACTTTCTGACTAGCTTAATGAGGTGAACATATTGAGAAAAAGATACTTAAGAAACGTTAATAATAGAAAAGATCAGGAAAACTTCTGGCCATCCTTTGCTGATGTCATGTCAACAGTGGCTTTGGTGCTATTGTTCCTTGTCATGATTGTCTTCGTCAAGAACATCATCGTGACCATTAATCTGCAGGATGAGAAGTCCGCTCTTGACATGACCAGACTGGAACTGGAAAACAAGATTGTCATCCTTTCTGAAACTGAAGAAGAGCTTGAAAATATCAAGGATCTGAAAATCATGCTGGAAGAGCAGATGGCACAGCTTGATGAGCAATTGTCTACAGCCAAGAAGGAAAAGACAGATATGGATCAGATTATCCTGGTATTAGGAAAGAAACAGATGGAGCTTGAAAACATCATTGCCATCAACTCCACCGAGCTGGATGATCTGAGGATGAAACTTCAGAGCATATCTGTTCTTCAGGCCAGTATTTTTGAAACCGTTCAGAAATCAATTGAAAGCACCCTTGGGGAATTCAACGCTCAAGGTGAAAAGATGGTCATCATCGGTGATAATGCCAATCTGTATATTACAGCCAGTTTAGTTTTCGATACAGGATCTTCTGAATTGAAATCAGATGGTAAAGCGCTTCTTGCACAGCTGGCTGTCGCTTTTGAAGTGATTTTAGACGATCCTGAAGTAAGAGACTATATCGACTCCATTTCTGTCGAAGGGCATACAGACTCTCAAGGTTCAATATCATATAACAGACAGCTGTCCACAGAGAGATCCACCAATGTATTGAATTATCTGATGTATGCCAATCCAGACCTTGAAACCAAATACGGCAGTTATTTTGCCGCTGCAGGTTTTTCAGAGTTAAGACCAATCGCCAGCAATGATACACCTGAAGGTATGGCTAAAAACAGACGTATTGAATTTTCCATTAAAATAAAAGATGATAATGTACAGAAAATAATTGAAGATTATCTTAAAAACACCCCAGGTGTCGGAGGGAACAATTAATGAGTGACAGTAATAAACTGCTGCAGCTGAAATCACATTATGCTTACTCCTATCTGGCCTTGAAGGACAGAGATTATTATAGTGCCATCCGAGGATTCCGTTATTCAATAAAGAACAGCATGGAAGTGGAAAAGTCTGTAATCGGTATGATATGCGCTTACTCCTGTCTTGGTAAATACATTAAAGCCATGGCAGTATTTAATCAGTATGAGCATCTTTTAATCTTAAACAAAAGTTTCAGGCATCTTCTTATTCATGATTTGTCGTTTTTACTTGTCAATGATTCAACATCACTGAAAAAGCTGAGAGATGGTTATCTGTCATCAATGAGACTTGGTAAGTCCATGAAAAAAACTAATGATTTTTATGAAGGAAACAATGCCAATGTATTATCCATTATTCTGCTGGCTTACTGGTATTTCATGACAGGAAGAAGACCAAAAGGTGATACAGATGTTTTCATATCGTGCCTGCACTTCCCTACACTGGATAAAGATTTCAGGTGGAAGCTTCTTAGAAGACTGTCCATAACAAACAAAGAGCTTCTTGAAGACAGCATGATTGCCTCAAAGTTCAAGTCACTGCCTAAGACTATTGATTCACCTGATTACATCAATCAGCTGATTCTCTCTTCTATCTACACCAGAGATCTCCTTCAGGCACAGGAAAGGATTACTGAAAGCAAGGAGCTTGATCATACTTTCTCAAGTGAAGTCATGTGGAATTATATCAGACTGGCTGTCGAAAATAGCGAAATCGATGAAACTGCTGTCTTTTTTGCTAAAACCCTGCTTCATGACGGGTGGATTGACTCTTATGTATCACAGACAATCAAATACGGATTTGAAAACAAATCAGCTTACTCAGCTGAAAAAGACATTGAAAGACTGCAGCTGTTCGGATATTAAAACTGAATGAATTATAGAAAGGGGTTCAAATCAGTGAACCCCTTTTTTTAATTACCATGTTCAAGAACGATTTTATTGATTCCATTTAAAAATGCTATGGCACTGGCTTTGGCTACATCAGTATCCAAAGCTCTGCCACTGTATGTCTTTTTATCATACAGAAGCTGTACTGTCGATCTTCCTAATGCCTGCTGTCCTTTTGATACGCTTCCTGTTTTATACTCAAGAAGCTCCACACTGATTTTCGTCAGCTTTTCGAGAGCATTGTAAATAGCATCGATCGAACCATTCCCTGTCGCACTCTCTATTAATATTTCTTTCCCTTTTTTTACTTTGACCACTGCGCTTGGAAAGACATTGTTGCTCACAAGCTGGAAATCAATCAGCTGAAATAATTCGATGGATGGTGAGTTTGAGTCACTTTCTCCGAAAAACTCTTTTAACAGGTAAAACAGGTCATGGTCATAGATTTCCTTTTTCTTATCCGCAAGTTCAAGAAACAGCTGATGGAACTCTGTGGAGTCTTTCTCACTTTTAAACTCAAATCCCAGTTTTCTGACGGCATCATTCAATGCATGCTTTCCAGATCTGGCTGTCAGAATCAGTTCCATTTTCTCTACTCCGATGTCTCTGGGGCTGATGACCTCATACACATCTGCTGATTTAAGAAGTCCATCCTGATGAATACCTGAAGAATGAGCAAATGCATTATCTCCTGTGATTGCTTTATTGACCTGAATGTCAATTCCCATCAATCCACTGACCATCTGTGAGGTTTTCTTAATCTGTTTTGTAATTATATTCGTAGTGGCATGATAATAGTCTTTTCTCAGTATCATCCCCATCACCACTTCTTCCAGCGCTGCATTACCCGCTCTTTCTCCGATACCGTTAATGGTACACTCAATTTTGTCAGCACCGTTTTTGACAGCTGCTAATGTGTTTGCTGTCGCAAGTCCTGTATCATTATGACAGTGCACACTTAAGAGCACTTTATGATTCAGGTTTTTTAATCTGTCATTGATTTTTCTGATCAACTCACCAAATTCCTCCGGAACCGCATATCCCACGGTGTCAGGAACATTGATCATGGTAGCTCCTGCTTTTACTACCTGTTCAATGGTCTGCCAGAGATATTCAAACTCCGACCGCGCCGCATCTTCAGTGGAATACTGTACCTCAGGAAGCAGTGTCTTGGCATATCTGACCGCTTCCACTCCCATTCTCAGGACTTCCTCCTTTGATTTGTTGAATTTTTTATCAAGATGAACTGCCGAAGTGCCAAGTACCATGTGAATCAGAGGTGAATCAGCATATCTGACACTCTGGTATACTGCATCGATGTCACTTTTTATTGCTCTTGCCAGTGCAGTAATCATGGGGCCGTCTTTCCCGATTTCTTTGGCAATTTTCATGACCGATTCGAAATCTCCTGTCGAAGATGAAGGAAAACCGGCTTCAATGATATCCACATTCAAGTTTTTCAGCTGATTGGCAATCTCCATTTTTTCTAATAGATTCAATTTTGCCCCCGGTACTTGCTCGCCGTCTCTTAATGTTGTATCCAATACGATAATTCTTTTTTCCATTCCTCATCCTCCTCATTTTATTCTGTATGCAAAAAACCTTCCGCCTCTAAAGAAACGAAAGGTTGATTTCCGTGATACCACTCTTTTTGATAATGTCATTATCCGCTTGTGAGCCATATGATAACGTTTGGCGAATACGTTCTTTCCTTACTGTCAGATTTCAGGAAGAAAGGCTAAAAGTGAGTTTCAATATGATATTTCGCTGTTTTCCACCATACAACAGCTCTCTATGGAAATATCTGATATTTACTTGTCTTTATCATTGCCTGCTATTTAATTTTATTTATAGTACTAAATATAAATCCATTTGTCAAACAAACTTTTCCGGTATTATATTTTTTTCATTTCAGATTATTAAAGTTTTTATTGCTTTTCTTAATCAGTTCATAAAGCAGCAATGCTATGGCTGCGTTAGCTATCCCCTGTATCAGGTTAAAAGGTAATTCAGATAATGCGACCACTGATCCGAAGGTGTCATCAACCACCGGTAATATGAGCCACTCAGCTAAGAAGTAACCAATTGCCATGAAGAGTCCACCGGTAAAAACAGCTATCACCCGAAATCTTCTGCTCTTGTTTTTCGATATCAGGCCTACGATTAAACCTTCAATCCCCTTCACCACAAAAGTGAATGGAGCAAAGATGGTATAACCTAATGCGATATCAGCCAGCGAAGCTCCGATAGCCCCTGCAAAAGCGGCACTTTTCCCTCCTACAATCAAAGCACAAAGAATGATGACACTGTCACTGAAATTAAAGTAACCTCCAGGTAACTTAATCGGCGGTAAAAAATAGGTGACAAGAAATACCAGTGCTGTGAAGATTGATGTATAGGTCATGATTCTTAATTTTTTATGTTCCACTTTCTAAACCTCCAAATAGGCAAAGCCTTCATCGTTAACAATGATTTTTGCTATTTTACCATTATTAACAGAAAAACGCCACATATTCTTTTCTCCCAGATTCAACATTTCCGAAATCAGATATCTGATGCAGCCCTGATGGGAAACAAGGAGCATGTTTTTCTTTTCTCTCAATATCAAATTTTTCATCTGGATGCACCTTCGATGAAGACTTGCAGCACTTTCCCCTCCCGGCATCTCATAGCCGTACCAGTCTTCTTCCCACAATTGAAATGGTCCGGGATATTGATTCTTTATCTCCTCATAGGTAAGTCCTTCGAAAATCCCGAAACTTTTCTCAATAAGGAGCTTTTCCTCACGAATTGGAATGTGAAGCTGATTTGATACTATTGTAGCACTCTGAACAGCTCTTTTCAGAGGACTGGATAAAATGATATCTATGTTCGCACTTTCAAGGTCCGAGGCAGCCTTTTTAACTTGTTCTTCCCCTTCTCCTGACAACACATAGTCAGTCACTCCGTAAAAAGTCCCTTTTTGTACTTTTACAGCACCATGTCTAAGCAGATAAACAGTAAACATCACTTCACCTACATCATAAAAAATGCCAGCAGCATGAAAGCCAGCTGGTTAAGCTCACAGACTGCACCAAGCACATCTCCTGTGGCTCCTTTCAGTTTTCGTGTCAGCATATAAGTCAGCACAATAGCAGTCATATGAACCAGATAGACGATACTCACACCATGTAACCCGAGAAAGAGATAAAAAATGATAAAAGACATCACAATACCGATGATAAGTTCTTTTACACTGCAGTAATCAATAAATGATTTTCCAAGACCTTCTTCTCTTGCATAAGATGAAATACCTGCTGAGACCAGTGACCCTATTCTTCCTGCCACCGGCATCAGTAAAAACACCATAGGCAAGATTGCCTTGTCCATGTTCTGCAGCAGAACAACATATGAGAGAATCACTCCAACCAGCGCAAGCACTCCAAAAGTGCCAATCCTGCTGTCTTTCATTATCTCAAGCATTCTTTCGCGGCTTCTTCCGGAAAGCAGCCCGTCAAAAGTATCGGCAAGGCCGTCAAGATGAAGTCCTCCTGTCAATGCAATGTAAATGAGAACCACAAATACAACCGTCACCTGAACCGGGAAGACAAGTACTAAAAGAGAATAGCTTCCAAGTAACAGCCCTCCGATCATCAGGCCGATGAGCGGAGCAAACACAAGCCCTTTTCCGAAATCCTCATTATCGCATTCTATTTCCACAGGAACCGGAATTCTTGTGAAAAACTGTATCATGAGTATCAATCGTTTTAACACTTTTTTCATATTTCTCACTTTAACCTGACAGGAAGAGATGACACAAGCAGATAAGCTTCGTCAGAGGCTCTGGCAAGCATTTGATTGACTCTCCCCGCTACATCTCTAAACAGTCTTGAAGACGGATAATACGGCACTATACCGCTTCCTGTCTCATTAGTGACAATGATAAAAGTCTTGTCACTTTCTTTACAATATTCAATCAGTGAAGTGATTTCCCTTTTAGCAATCATTTCAACTTTCATTCCTTCAGCTTCAGTAATCTGTTCCCAGTCTGTGATTTCATCCATCATGATGTTATTGACCATGATGGTGACACAATCGAGCAGCACACAGTCAAATGCTTCATTGTAATCACGTAATGCCTCTGCTATGTTCTGATATGTTTCAATCGTATGCCAGCTTTCTGGACGCTGCTGTCTGTGAAGTTGAATCCGCTGTTTCATTTCCTCATCGAAAGCAATGGCTGTGGCGATATACACCACCTTTTCTCCATTTTGCTTTGCTGTATCTTCTGCAAAACTGCTTTTCCCGCTTCTGGCACCGCCAGTGACAAATATGAGTTTACCCATCATAGTCACCTAATGCCTTAATCATGTCAATGATGATTTCACCTTGTAAGTTAATCGGAATGTATGGCTGTTTTGCAAAGTGTTCAGTAAAAGGAACATGAATGAACCCGCCTTTGGCAGTACTACCTGTTTTTTCAAGATACTCCATGAGCAGATAAAATATATTATTGCAGATATAGGTACCTGCGCTGTATGAATAGTCAACATTTTCATTGACACTTTTTAAAAGCTCATATGGTAATGTGGTGAAATAGCCGACTTTTCCATTCTCATGTATTAATTCACCTTTGAACAGGTTCCCTTCATTATCTGCGATGCCGGCACTTTTCATGTTCACAGCAATTCTTTCCACTGAAATTTTGCTTCTTCCTCCCGCAAGACCCATGCAGACAACAAAGTCAGGCTGTTCCGCTTCAATCAATGGTTCAAGTAAGTCAAAACAGGTGGAATAGACCACCGGCAGTATTTTCTTAATGATTGTCATGTGTCCAATTGAATCAGGAACCATGTTAAGAATATCAATAGTTGGATTGATATCATTATCACCAAAGGGCTCAAAGGCTGTAAGTATCAGTTTCTTCATTTTAATTCAATCAGCTTTCTCTCTTTTGAGGACTGGTAAATGGCAGTAATCAGCTCGACAGCTCTCTTTCCTTCATACTGATTGACAAAGGGTTCTCTGTCATTTAAAATAACTTCCACCATATCTGTCAGCTGAAGGATATGACCTTCAATGGAGAAATTCATGGGATCACGGAATGACTTGGCACTTTCGCTTTGATTGACAGGTTTTTCGACTCCTTTGACATCCCAGACGGTAATGTCTCCTTCAATCATGGTAAGGCTTCCCTGGTCGCCATTGATTTCCACCCGTCTCGGATATCCCGGTGCTACACTGGTTGTCCCCTGAATGATGCCAAGGGCACCATTTTCATATTCCACCACAGCAGATGCGGTATCTTCCACTTCAATATCTCTTGACAGCGTTCTGGCATGGCCAAACACACTTTTAACATCACCCAGCATAAAGAGCATGATGTCAATACCATGAATCCCCTGATTCATCAATGCTCCTCCTCCATCCATTTTCCAGGTCCCTTTCCAGTTGCTTGACGCATAGTATTCAGGACTTCTGTAGAATTTCATATAAATGTCAGCTGACACTATTTTACCGAGTTTCCCATCTTCTATGATTTTTTTCACCTGTCTGAATGTGTTCAAAAACCGGTTCTGACAGATGACTTCCACTTTAATATGGTTTTCTTCACTTGCTTTAATGATTTCATTGCATTGTTCCACGGTCAATGCCATTGGTTTCTCCACGACCACATGTTTCCCGTGATTAGCTGCCATAACAGCAAATCTTGCATGAAGACCACTGGGTGTACAGACTGAAACCACATCAATATTATCATCATTTAACATATCTTCTACTGACTGATACGCTTTGATTCCATATTTATCACTGAAAGACAGAAGTGATTTTTCATTCACATCAGTACAGCCGTAAAGAACAGCATTGTCAATCTGCCTGATGGCATCTGCATGATTATTTGAAATAAGTCCACACCCTATAATCCCAAAATTCACTTTTTTCATTAAGCCGCCTTTCATCAATCCAGTGGCACTAATTTCAGTGCATTTTTATAATACAACTTATCGAGAACATCCTGCTCAAGTCCCAGCGAATCAATGAACTCACGGTGTCTCTTGTCAAAATAATCTCTGGCATAGAGAAGTCTGTCCTGATATTTCAAGATGAACTTCTTTCCGAATTCACGGTCTCTTGCAAGGGCATTACATCCTGATCCCGCTGAGATATCTCCGTAAAGATTAGGATATTTATCAAACATATCAATCAGTTTCCCGCCTTCTTTGACTGGTCCTTCAGGATATGCCACCTTGTCAAACTGGTCATCTCCGGAAATATGTGCCCAGAAACCAGGCGCATGTCCGAGAAATGTTGTTTCAGGGCAGGCTTTGACTGCTCTTTCAAAGGCTTCAATACCACCGCCGTACCAGAAATTAGGCCATGGATGATTGGTCTCTCTGTCAAATTCATAGTCAATGTGCACAGTGACAGGTAAACCGAGCTTACCGCATTCTTTGAATAACCTGATAGCGTCCGGATTGTCATACATCATTCTGAGTTTGAGTTCTCCGCATACCTTCACTCCGTAGATTTTGACAGCTGCTCTCAATTTATTGATCGCCTGAGGATCTCTTGGATCCGGGCAATAACCAAGTACAAATTTTTCAGGATACTTTTCTTTATAGTAAAGTGCTCTGTCAAAAGGAACCGGGCCATCTTCAAACATCACCGACAGGGCTTCACCGTATCCTTTGTCAAATTCATCATCCGGGCAAATCCAAGTCAGCAGCCAGGTGACATCTATGTCATTCTCTTTCATATTGTCTAAAAATTTCTCCAGATCATGGCCATGCCAGTCCGGATGGTTATGGGCGTCAATTCTCATTTTCTCTCTCCTATAATACTTTATTTTTTCTGACCTGCATCGGTGTAAGACCAATCTGGTTCCTGAATATTCTGTTAAAATGGTTCACATTGTTGTAACCGACTTCAAAGCAGATGTCTATGATCTTCAGTTCAGGTCTCTCTTTTAAAAACTCAATGGCCTTGTTGATCCTGAGATTATTCACATATTCTGTGAATGTCATGTGTGTCATATGCTTAAACAGAAATCCGAAATATGATTTTGACAGCAGGGACACTTTGACTGCATCATCCAGGCATATGTTGGTATTGTAATTGACATTGATAAAATCAATGGCTCTGATCAGTGAGTCCTTATGTTTGGTGAAGAGATAATTCTCATCACTTTTATCAATGGTGCTGTTGTATTCTCTTGATACTGTTATCAGAAGCTTCAATGTGAGTGCTTTGATCATCAGTTCAAAGTTTTCATTCCTGTCTGAATATTCAAGCAGAATTTCTCTCAGGATATCTTCCACTTCCCTTTGAACTGCACCATAAAGATTAAGCCGTGGTTTAATCATGTTCTCAATCACCAGAAAAGGTTCCAGATAGGCAAAATCATAAAAACTTGTTGACTGGAATGTTTCTGAAAACTTTTCATTGACGAATTCAGGAATAAACTCAAATTCAAATATTTCAACATCACCTTTCTGAATGAAATAATGCGGAACATAAGGAGGCATGATGAAGATATCACCTTTGAATATTTCAAATGCATTGTTATTGAGGACATGCTTGCAGCTCCCTTTAGAAACATAAATGATCTGAACAAAGGCATGTCTGTGCTTGACATGATTCAGTTCTGTCACTTTTCCGATGAAAAACGGCAGGTTATTATTATTTTCCTCTATTTCCACTAAAGGATATTTTTTATATTCTTCTCTGTCAAGATAACTGTAGTCCAAGAAAAAATCCTCCTATACAATTTCACATCAATTATATAAGAGGATAATACTTGTTACAAGGTTATATATTTTAATTATATGGAAATATCTTACAATTTCTTGTCATATCGTCCATATTTGTGAACCGCCTCATACATGGCCAGCACATTCTCAAGCGGCGAATTATCCTGAAGAGAGTGGGTCGGAGAGAACATATATCCTCCACCGGGCATCATGGTCTCAAGTGTGTTTCTGACATCTCTGATGACATCATCAACAGTTCCAAAAGCCACAGATCCGGCTGTTGATATGCAACCATGAAAAAACAGACGGCCTCCAAAGGTTTCCTTCAGATATTTCGGACTCATGTTATAGGCCTCAGGCTGCAGTGTGTCCACTCCTTTGAGCCCGACTTTGATATAGTCCTCATAAGACCAGCTGCTTGATCCGCAGGTATGAAGCATCACGGGTAAATCATACTGTTTCGCCAGCTCAAAAAAAGGAAGTTGTCTGGGCAGAATATGTTTGTGAAAGATTTCCTTACTGATTAATGGTCCTTTTTGGGTCCCCAGATCTTCTCCCAGCCACATATAGTCTATTTTATCGCCAACTCTCTCAAGTGTTCTTTTAGCCTGTTCATATTGAATGTCAATAAACCTGTCAATCAGTAAAAGGCCTGCTTCCTCATCAATGGCAAGGTCCACAAAAACCTGTTCCATTCCCCTGAAAAATCCTGCTGTGTTCATGATGCAGGCTAGTCCCGGATCACCGACATACAGTGCATAATCTTTATATTTCTCACATTTTTCTTCCAGGCAGTCATAATCATAATCATCCACATTAGGCATCGGATAATTAAGCACCTCTTCATATTCAGCATGTTCCAGCGGAAAATCGCAGAAATCCCAGTAGCCTCCTGAACCATGTTCCACCCATCTGGTGACATGCCCCCACTCAGCACTTACCTGTCTGTCTTTTCTGTTTTCATGCAGCCTGGGCCCGATATAGGGAGCTCTGATTCCTCTGGTGTCCACACCAAGAATATCTTTAAGCCCATCCCTGTCATCGGGGTCAAGTCCAAAATGCTTTTTAAGTTTCAGGTCAATTCCTCTATTGGCATCATAATCAATCGGAACACGGTCCGCTTCTTTAAAATTAATCGTCGCAAGCACTCTCTCCTTTGAGGTCATCTGCTCATCTTTTAAACTTCTCATCAATTTAAGCTCCTTTTACATACAATATAACCATTATATGTGTTTTATGATATACTTTATATACACAAAAGCGATAATCAGTGATACAAAACAGAGGTAAAATATGGCAGAAACAATAAGAATAAGTATCGATCAAATCAATCCATGCTTGCGGTTTATCAACCTGTTTCAGAGTTCCAGAGGATTCAACAGCGGTTTAAGAAAACTGTATGACTATTATTTTCTGTATGTTCATTCCGGTAAAGGAAAGGTCATCATCAATAGCAGGGAATATAACCTGGTGTCAGGAAACCTTGTCTTCTGTCCCCCTCATGTGGAAAATCAGATTATCGCCGATGAAGAAGAACCTTTCATATTAACCGGCATCAATTTTGATTTTACCGATCACTTTATAGATTCACCTTACATCTACCCAATCAATGCTGATTTATTTGACGAAGCCAAGATTACCGAATATGTCCAGTTCACTGATTTTGAAGGTTTCAGGACATTACTGAATTTTCAGCATGATGAAAAGCTGAGACAGCTGATTCTTGATATGATACATATTTTTGAAGCTAAAAAAAGATACTGGAAAGTTCACTTGAACGGTCTTTTGAAGACATTCATCGCCAGAGTGGTGGAACAGACAAGTCAGCATGAATTCGATGTGACAACAGCCAATAAATATGACGAGATCCTGGATTATATTTCTTTACACTACAATACAGAAATCACCAACGTGGAGATTGCAGGTCATTTCCATTACAACCCCGATTACATCAACAAAATCATTTTTTCCTATACCGGGCTGACCATCAAGCAGTACATCATCGACCTCAGAATCAGAAAAGCAATCAATCTTCTCATCAATTCTAATATGACCATCAACGAAATATCCGAAGAAGTGGGCTGCAGCACCACTAATTATTTTTCAAAACTTTTTAAAAAGAAAACAGGTTTTTCACCTGCTTTATTCAGAGATAATATCAACCTTTAGAATAAGCTGAAATCATATTTCTTTTATTATGTACTTATGTTTAATAAACTCTTCTTTGATTTCTTCAATATGCTTATATCCGTTGGTTTCCACAGTCACATCAAGCTCCACTTCAAGGAACCGGTCAATTGTTTTAAACTGATTATGATCAAGTTTGATGACATTCGCATTACAGTCAGCCAATATCCTGGAAATTTTCACAAGTTCTCCAGGCTTGTCAGGGAGATCAACAGCAAATCTGAAAATTCGTCCTCTTGAAATCAGCCCTCTGTCAATCATGGAAGACACTGTCAGCACATCAATGTTCCCCCCTGAGATCAGACAGACTATTTTCTTGTTTCTCTCTTCTATTTTCTTAAGTCCCGCTAATGAAAGTACTCCGGCATTTTCACCGATCAGCTTATGCCTTTCCAGAAGAACCAGAAAACACTCCATGATTTCAAAATCAGAGACAGATACAATCTCATCCACATATTCCTGAACCAGAGGGAAGGTAAGGTCACCTGGCCGCTTGACAGCGACGCCGTCAGCAATGGTGCATACTTCCTCAAGATGGGAAATCTCATTGTTTTCAAGGGATATTTTCATGGCCATGGCACCTTTCGGTTCCACACCGATGATTTTAACATGCGGATGGTTTTTCTTAATAGCCATGGCAATCCCGGAAATCAGTCCTCCCCCTCCTACCGGGACAAGAACGCAGTCCACATCCGGCAGTTCCTCAATGATTTCAAGTCCGATAGTTCCCTGCCCTTCAATGATGTCCACATCGTTGAATGGATGAATGAATACATAATTGTTTTTTTCCTGTAACAAAAGCGCCTCCTGATATGCCTCATCATAACAGTCACCGGAAAGGACGACTTTGGCTCCCAGTTTCTTAGTTGCTTCCACTTTAATCAGCGGTGTTGTCTTTGGCATGACTATGGTAGCACTTACTCCTAATTGATTGGCTGCGTAAGCCACTCCCTGAGCATGATTTCCGGCTGAAGAGGCAATCAGTCCTCTTTTTCTTTCATCCTCAGTCAGTTTACTGATTTTATTATAGGCACCTCTGATTTTAAATGCACCGGTTTTCTGAAGGTTTTCAGGTTTCAGATACACTTCATTCTGATATTCATCCGAAAAATTCCTGCTGTGGATAAGACTGGTCCTGATAATCACATCTCTAAGATTAACACTTGCTTTTTCAAAATCAATTCTCTTAACCTGCTCTTTCTTCTCTGCTGTCAGCTCATTGCATGTTTTCATCTTGTCTTCCTCTTACTGTTCTATAATTTAATTTCATAGTATTTGATATAATCTTTTACTCTCCTGATAAACATGGGAATATAGTCAAGAGGGTTTTCTCCAATGGCAAGCACAAAGTTAGTAAAGTTAAGCACTCTGGTATTCATCAGGAAAGCAAGATCCTCTTCTTTAAACTCCGCATTCTTGATAACAGAGCGGTAGCCCTTAAGGCAAAGCTTTTTCACCTCTTCATAATTGAATTTTTCATTAAATCGGTAATAGTAAAGCATGACTGCAATATCATGAAGAGGAAGTCCGTATATGGTGTCCCCGAAATCCAGAAGACTAAGTTCATTTTTATTAACTTTCACATTCCATGGATTTAAATCTCCATGGACAAGCCTCAATCCAGCCATATGATAATATGATTTCATTTTTTCATCACTGTATTCAATCATATTCTCAATGAGTTTCAGGTCATTCCCGAAATACTGTCTGTATTTTTCATCTTTGTACACCACTGTCTCATCTCTGAAATAGAAAACCCTGTCCCATTTTTTAGGTTTAATGGCAGCAGGAATCTCGAGATCAAATGTTGACTGATGCAGTTTTGCTGCCATCTGCCCAAGTAAAAAGAATCTTTCCTCATTTTCCATACCATCAAATGTTCTTCCTTTTAGCCATTTGGAGATGATTACCTGCAATGACTCAGTCTTCAGCGTGACTGCCTGCTCATTACTTTTACTTTTAAGCACTTCTGGAATGGTAATATCAGAATTCATTGCAAGATGATTAACAAAAAATAATTCTGTTTTCTGGTCTTCAATGGAATATTCCGGTTCTGTCATCAGTTTTAAAGCATACTGCTGCAAAGAAGCATCTGTCAGTTTGTATATTGTATTAACTCCATCATCAACAAGACGCATTTTCACAATATTCAGGTCATAATATGAAAGTGCTTCCATTGCTGCCTGATGCACTCTTCTTTTTTTGCCGATTTCTGTTAACTGATCAAAATTTTTCATAACACTTATTTTAGCACATTATCTTTATATTGACACCAACATAAAGATAATGATGATTAAAAGCCCACTGAAAATGCAGATATCAGCCAGATTGACATAAAGCTTTCCTATTCTGATGAAGTCAGTGACAGCCCCTTTAATGATATGTTCATAGGAATTGCCAATACTTCCTCCAAGAATAAAACAAAGACCGATCTGGAAAAGAAAGAAATCATAATAAAAGAAAAGGAATATTAAAATCCCGATGGAGATTATCTGAAAAAAAGAAAGGAGCTTCTTCCTTTTTTTTAAAAGTCCGATAAAAGCTCCTTTGTTGTAAACAATTCGATGGCCTTTCTTAACCGCATTTCTTTTTGTCATCCTATCTGCTAAAACAACGATGATGGCAATGAAAGCAAATAAAAGGATTTTCATTACTGCCCACAGCATTTTTTATATTTCTTCCCGCTGCCGCATGGACATGGTTCATTTCTTCCCACTTTATTACTGGTGGCAATATGATCGGTATTAAACTGTTTTTTAATTTCAATCATCTTCTCAATGGAAAAGATATTTGTCCATTCTTCCAGATTATACAGCCAGTTTGCTTTTGCCTCATGCATGTTATATAACAGTTTCTCGAAATCAATCTCAAGTTTGATATCATCTTCTTCAGTCAGTTCATCAAGTGTCAGGCTGTTTTTCAAGCTGGAATTGATTCCATCCAGAAAACCTGCAAATGTGATGACATCCATACCGTAAGATTCAGCCAAAGTACTGATTTTACCTTCAACTATGTCTTTTTTTTCTGCAAGAATTGAGGTATATACTCCCTTTTCAAGATCAAGATAATTTGAAAAGAATTCATTGTTCCCTTCATCTTCAATTTTTTTAGTCCATTCTACATAAATTTTCATCAATCTACCTATATTATTCTTTCTTCATTTTCGCTTATTATTTTTAACACCGCATCATTCAGACTGATAGTACCCAGTTCACCTTCTCTTCTGTTTCTGGCAGAAACACTTTCTGTTTCAACTTCTTTATCTCCTACTGTCAGAATATACGGAACTCTCTCATTTCTTGATTCTCTTATCTTATAACCGATCTTTTCATTTCTGGCATCAACTGTCGCTCTTATTCCTGCAGCTGTTAGTTTGTCTCTGACTTCATTGGCATAGTTTTCATGAACCTCAGATATTGTCAGAATCCTCACCTGTTCAGGTGACAGCCATAAAGGAAGTGCACCTGCATAATGTTCGATTAAGATGGCAATGAATCTTTCAATACTTCCAAATACCACCCTGTGAATCATGACAGGTCTGTGCTTCTCACCATCAGCTCCGATATATGACAGGTCAAACCTTTCAGGTAAATTCATGTCAAGCTGTATTGTGCCGCACTGCCATGTTCTGCCAATGGAATCCTCCAGATGAAAGTCAATTTTCGGTCCGTAGAAGGCACCGTCACCTTCATTGATCTTATAGACAACCTTCTTATGGTCAAGCGCATTCTTCAGTGCAGTGGTTGACTTTTCCCACATCTCATCAGAACCGATTGATTTTTCAGGTCTTGTGGACAGTTCCACTTTATATTTGAATCCGAAGACTTTATAAAACTGGTCAATCAAGTCTATGACACCGATGATTTCACTTTCTATCTGCTCTTCTGTCATGAAAATATGGGCATCATCCTGAGTAAAGCATCTGACCCTCATTAATCCATGCAATGCACCTGAAAGTTCATGTCTGTGAACCAGTCCAAGCTCTCCTACTCTTAACGGAAACTCCTTGTAAGAGTGAAGCTTCTGTTTATAAACCAGCATGCCACCTGGGCAATTCATCGGTTTTATCGCATAATCACTGTCATCAATCAAGAGGGTATACATGTTCTCTTTGTAATTTGACCAGTGTCCTGATGTTTCCCAGAGTTTCTGATTAAGTATCATGGGAGTCTTGATTTCCTGATACCCCTTTTTCACATGCTCACTTCTCCAGTAATCCTCAAGAATATTCCTGAGTACCATTCCTTTTGGCAGGAAAAACGGAAATCCCGGTCCTTCTTCAAGAATATCAAACAGTTCCAGTTCTTTCCCCAATTTCCTATGATCACGCTTTTTCGCTTCTTCTAACATGAAAAGATATTGTTTCAGCTCTTTTTTGTCATTGTATGATGTCGCATAAATACGCTGAAGCATTTTTCTGCTGCTGTCACCTCTCCAGTAAGCTCCTGCGACTGACAGTATTTTAAATGCCTTGATTCTTCCTGTTGAAGGCAGATGAGGGCCTGCACATAAATCAACAAAGTCTCCCTGCCTGTAAAAAGATATTTCTGCATCTTCCGGCAGATCACGGATCAGTTCCACCTTATATGGTTCATTTTTTTCTTCCATGAACCTGATGGCTTCATCTCTTGGAAGCAGGAATTTCACTTCCTCATAATCAGCATCAATGATTTTCTGCATTTCTGCTTCAATTTTATCAAAATCCTCTTCTCTGAAGACACCGTCAATGTCAAAATCATAATAGAATCCGTTTTCAATTGAAGGACCAATGGCTAAAGCTACTTTGCCATACAGGTTTTTCACAGCATGAGCAAGCACATGGCTCGAAGTGTGTCTGTAAGTTGATGCTCCACCTTCATCTTCAAATTTCAGCAGACTTAATGTGCAGTCTTTTGTAATGGGTTCAGTCAGCCCGACCACCTTATCATCCACTTTTGCAGCTACTGAGACTCTTGCCAGTCCTTCACTGATTTCTTTTGCGACATCAAGAGCAGTCACTTTTTCGTACTCTCTTACGCTTCCGTCTTTCAAAGTAATCTTTATCACCTGGTTATCCTCCTTCTTTTTTTGCTATAAAAAACCCGCCTCTGGTACTACCCAGGGGCGGGATATTTCCCACGGTTCCACCCTGATTGACTATGAATAGTCATCTCATTTGGATTATATCGTCATCAACGGTTAATGCTCAAAGGTGGTTTCATTTTAATTTCCTTCAAAAGCGCTTTCAGCCTTGGCAACTTCTCTCTTTGATATCAGGAACAGTAAAACTACTTGTCTTATCAACGCAAACTATATGTTAGTATTATACTATTTAGAATCAGGTTGTCAAGCCATTTAATGCATTCAAACTGAATTTAACTTTGTATTAACTTTGTATTTACGAAATATATTAGTGGCATAAATCTGTTTTTCATAAAGAATGGCAGGTAAATCTTATAAGTTTTTACTGCCATTCAATCATCTATTTTCAGGTTTTTTACTTTTCCCTGTTTGTGTTCACTCCGATTAAAGTGTATAAAGGACAGAAATTAATTAATGCGGTTCCTATAGCGACTATTCCTAATAACCCTATCCAACGCCATCCGCTATCTATGATAAATAGCAGGCTAAGTAAAACTACTCCAAGTATGATACGAATCAATTTATCTGTTTTTCCGACATTTTTTTTCATTTTGTTTTCATCCTTTCATCTGAAATATTTCATGGCAGTCATCTATATGAAAGCCATCTTTATTCATTATCAGTCAAAAAACCGAAAACATATGTGACTCGAGTCACATTTTTGCTAATTGACAATTAATTGTGAGCTCAGCTCACTTGAAATCAATCAGATATCTTATCATCTGTCTTTGCCATGTATTGGATATCAACTAAAGTGGTTGATGAAAAACCATTTCTGAAATTGACAAATACAATTGAGAACCAGTCGTATTGTCTGTGTACATAAGAATCAATACCCACGGATTTACCATTGATGTTCACGCCTAAGATGCATGCGTTCCTGAAAGGGATTCTAATTCCAATAGTGAAAGGTTTCGAATACATTTTCGGATTTTTAGCAAGATTAAATGACATATATCTGTTTTCAAATCTTCTGACCATATATTCTTTCAGTACAGGATCTTTAAGATACTCTGAGAAAGTCCTGACATCGAGGCCATATGAGATTTCATACCTGACAGATTCGTGCAGATTGTCATCAAGAAGCAAGAACCCTTCATTACCGGGAAATTGAGGATGAACCGTTGCCATGGAAATATTATCTGTTTCATTCCAGATATCTGTCCTTTCCTCTCGCATCAAGGTATATGAGTCTGACAGAGGATGGAATGAGTAGAATCCTTCACCGAACAATCTGTTGACCGGATAACCGAGATTTTTCTCTCCGTCCCAATGTCTAAGACCAAGCTCCAATGCTTTTTTCAGTCTTATGAGACCGCTTTTCTCATTTCCGATTTCCATTACAGATGAAAGAGTATGATAATTATGATAAGCATATACGCAAGGATTGATTCCATAGGCACAGGTGCTGTATTTTCTTCCTGCAAGTGACTTGTCGACAGAAAGTATTTTCTGACGCAGATCAAGATCATCTACATGATAACCGTTCTTTCCAGCTGCTTCGTTCAGGATTCTTGTGAATTCCATATTATGAGGTCTGGAAAGTCCATTCACTGAAATACCTGTATTTTCTATCATGTTCTGACCTTTGAAGAAAACACCATGACAGTCTATCAGTAAATCAGGAACATGTCTGTCTATGAACTCCTGTATCGCAGCGGCTTCCCAGTTCAATTCCTTGTGAGTCACACCATTTAAAGTCCACGGTTCAAAATATGGATCATTTGACAGCTCGCTTTTATGCTGCAAGGTAATATCACCTTTTTCATAGATATATGGATTCGGTATCGGTATCAGGAATATGTTGAAGTGTCTGAAATGGCACTTCGCCTCTTCTGATTCCTCTAACAGCCATTTCATCAAGCTGATGACTGTATTTGAACCTGAGTATTCAACACCGGCATGCATCGCAGTAATGAGTACATTCTGCTTTTTTGAGTCATCTACTGTATGATCAGTCAGATGTATTGAAAATATCGGAAGTCTTTTTGATGGTGTCAGGTTGCTTACAGTCGCATATGGGCTGCTCAAGGATTCCAGGAGCTCATAATATTCATATATATCGAACCATCTTCTGAGTTCATATCCCATGATTATTTCCCTGTCTCAGTTTTGTTTCAAGTCATTGACCGCTTCAAAAATGGCCAGTATGTTCTCAACCGGAGTATCTCCCTGTACCTGATGGGTCGGTGACACAATATATCCGTTATTCTGATTCATGATTCTTATGACTCTTGAGGTTTCCTCATAGACTTCTGAAGCTGTTGCATTCGGTAGAAGTTCCACTTCATCGATAGCTCCATGAAATGTCAGTCTTTCTCCGAAAAGTGAGTATATGTTCTCAGGATTCATCCCTTTCGCTCCTACTTGGATCGGATCAAGAATATCAAGACCACACTCGATGAAATCATTAATCACAGAAGTAATCGCTCCATCTGAATGATAAAATGTTTTAAGTCCCATCTTTTTAAAAGGTTCTATCAGTCCCCTGAAATGAGGTTTTATATGTTCTCTCCATGCTGATGGGTTAATCATCAGTGTTTCCTGAGCACCTAAGTCTCCGCCTGAACCGATGATGTCAATTTTCCCTTTTGCTTTATCAAGTACTCGCATGGCTCTGCCAAGATAATATTCTCCAACTTTTTCACAGATGGCATTGACAATCTCAGGTTCTTCTATGATATCCATGAAAAACTGTTCCATTCCTCTCATATACCATGGAGTCTCAAAAGTACCTCCTGCAAAAAACATGATTGCCCGTCTGTCTTTCTGGCATTCATTTTCGATGATATCAGGAATTCTGTCATAATCCCACCAGTCAAGCTCAGGCCACTTGTAGTTTTTTATGTCAGTGACAGTTTTACATTCAGCTAACGGATGATAAGTGAACTCATAATAAGTGTTGAATTCATTTTTCACCGCTTTGTTATAGCATCCCCAGAAATCAAAACCTTCACTTCCAAGCGGAGAAGCACTTCTTTCCTTCGGACCGATAAAAGGGACATAGATCCATCTGAAATCAATATCAAGCTGATCATAAACTTCCTGTTTTGTTTTAACGTTCAGATACTTGATTAATTTGTCTAAAGCTTCAGATGTGCATCTTAAGCTGGTTGGCACTTTATCGCTTTTCACTTTATTGATGGCGGCTGCCACCCTGTCTCTACTATTCATTATATTCCCCTGTTCCCTATCATTACTTATCTATT
>JAFGUQ010000213.1 GCA_016938455.1 Clostridia bacterium | reverse complement strand
CACGGATAACACGGATTTTCACAGATAAATCAAAAACTATTATATTTTCTCTGCAAAATTTTCTTGGACAGTAAAGATGTAATTGTATATAATTATTGTATAAGTAAATATAATAAAAATGGCGGTTTATATGAAAAAATTAATAATTCTTCTGATATTTACATATTCAATTATTTCATTTTGTGAATCCATGACTGTTGTCAACAATGGTGGAACACGAGTTCTTGTAGTAGATTCAGGAACAGATTTTTCTCACCCTGAGTTTACAGGCAAAGTCCTGAATGAAACTGCGGAAGTAAGTGGGACAGCTGGGCAGGATGATGATAATAATGGTTATATTGATGATGTTGCCGGATGGAATTTTGTGGAAAATAATAATACAATGGTGGATACTTCAATTCTCCCGGCCTTTTATGATGAAGTCCTCAGATACAGTGACATTACAGAAAAATATTATTACGATTATGATTCACTTACAGAAGATGATTTTACATTTACAGAATCTTTCCATTCTGATGATATGAAATATTCGTGGTTTGATTTTATCGGAGGATTTTCTCACGGGACTCATGTCGCAGGAATAATTTCAAGAAACAATAATTATGTTTCCCTTAAAGCTATAAAGTATCTGAATGTAGGAACTGCACCTTCTCTGGATAGAATGAAAGAGTTTCTGATATATAGAATAAGTCTGGATGGAAGAAGTTCAAGGCAGATGAGCTATGAGGAAATTGAAACATATTTCAAAGAATATGGTGATACAGAAGTTGCAGCATACCAGAATGTATCGGATTATGTATCGTTCTGTGTGCCGCGAGTGATAAACTGTTCTTACGGAGATAACAGAGTGAATCTTATGGAATTTATGAAAGAAGCTATGGTTGATACTTTCGGATATTCGACTGCTGATACTGAAGAAGCATATAAACTTGTTGATATTTATGCCAGGAATGTGAGTGTGAGAACTGATGAGAAAGTATATGAAAAAGCAACTGATGCTCTTATTATCATTGCCGCAGGAAATGAGGCGGAGAATGTTGATGATTTTATCTCGTCACCTATAGATATGAATATAGAAAACAAGATGGTTGTTGCAGCTACATTTGATGATAATCTGATTGCAGATTTTTCCTGTTATGGAGTTAATAAAGTAGATGTTGCAGCTCCTGGAGTATTGATAAGGTCTACTTACCCAAACGGAAAATACGGTCTTATGTCAGGAACTTCTCAGGCAACACCGTATGTTTCTAAAATTGCAGCAAGAGCTTTTCTTCTCAGAAACACTTTAACTCCATTAGAGGTCAAGAAAATAATAATGGAAACAGTAGATAAGAAAGACTGGCTGAAAGACAAAGTAAAGACTTCAGGATGTGTGAATATGTACAGAGTTGAGCAGGCAGTCAGATTTATGAATCAGGGACTTACAATAGATCAGGCAATAGCCAAAGCAAACAGTGGAACAGGAACAGTGAGAACCTCATCAAGGAACATAGATTTGAACGATCCTTTAATCCAGAAATT
>JAFGUQ010000212.1 GCA_016938455.1 Clostridia bacterium | reverse complement strand
CTGAAAAATCGATAGGTCGGAAAAATAAAACAGGAGGAAAACTATTTTATTTTCCTCCTGCTCTATATTAGGGTGAATGTTGTTCTACTGCATCATCTGTTCAAACTCCTCGTAGGTCATTTCTTCATATCCTTCAAGGTCATCAAACAGTTCAGCGGTAATTTCTTTCTGCACATCAACAGCAATCAAACTCGTCTTGCCACCGCCTTCATCAGTCAGGATCAGTTCCAGCGGATATCCTTTAATATTTTCGTCCAAAGCTTTAATATAACCCTTGGGATGGGCAATTTTCTCAGTGATATAGCATTCATTGACTTCCCCAGTCTCCATTTTAAGAAAAACCTTGTAGCATTTATAGCCCAGGATTTTCTTTTTATCCTTTTCATCATACGTGATTTCAACTGTGTTTGACAGGTTACCGATATTGATCCCATTGTTAACGTATTCTTCACTAAGATTAGTGATCAGGTATTTCATCCCGTATGCATCAATGTACATCCTGGATTTATCCGGGTTCTCCTCGTCGCTAATGATTCTTGAATTCATTAATCCGTCCAGTAAATTCATATCAACCACTTGTCTGCCAGTGGAAAAAGCATGAGTAATAAATGAATGTCCCATTTCACTGGTATCCATCCCTTCACTTAACATTTCAAATTTTATCTGCGAGGACGAGATCTTCTTCTGTCCGTTGACTGTCATGATACCGGCAATAAGCAAAAGTATCGTCAGTAGTACTATTTTTTTCATACACCAAATTTTTTCTGAAATGTACGCATCATTCTGCATTAAGAAAAATATTTTCCCGGAGCTTGGCTTATACTTATTAACATTGTAAAAATACAGCCATGCAAATGATTTTGATCCTGTTTCTGAACCTGCAGCAATACCATTTTTAACCCTTAATGTCTGCATAATCTATTGAACATAGGCTATCTTTGTAAGAAACCCTCAACGTCTATGAAAGTATTTCCAGCAGCTTGGCCTAATCTGAAACCTGCCTTCATTCTGATCCTTTTTATGCTTTTAAGTGCATTTTCAGCACCTGAACGGAAGGTTCATG
>JAFGUQ010000211.1 GCA_016938455.1 Clostridia bacterium | reverse complement strand
CACCATGGTGAATTTTGTGCCGCCTGCTCCGTGGATGATTCCGTTCGTTATCTGAGTTACGGCATAAATGAAGTAGGTCCATGACACCAGTCTGATATAGTCAACAGATACTGCGATTATCTGACTGTCATCTGAAAAAATTGATGAAATCTGCGGAGCGAAAATGATACAGAAAGTGATTCCGACCAGCAGAATGGAATAGATATAGATAATTCCCCATTTCAGACTTTTCAATACTCTGTCAAATTTAAGAGCACCGACATTCTGACCGGAAAATGCAGCCACAGATGAATTAAGAGCCATCCCTGGAAGAAAAATCATGCTTTCAATCTGCCATGCCACTGAAATTCCTGCAGCGAAAATAAGACCGAAGCTGTTGACGAGAGCCATCAGGAACAAAGAGGAGATCGACATGGCACCTTGTTGAAAAGAGGTGGGAAGGCCAAGCTTGAACATCTTCTTCATGATATCCTTATGTATTTTTATTGTTCTGAACTTGACTTCAACAATATGTTTTCTGTTTTTCAAATAATAATAGCATAATACTGCTGCAACAGCCTGCGCGATGACAGTTGCATAAGCCGCCCCGGCAGCACCCATCTTCGGGAAAATCCAGATTCCTGCAATCATCATAGGATCAAGAACCATATTGATTACTGTTGCGATGATGACGAAAACGAGCGGGGTTTTGCTGTCTCCCAACCCTCTCAGGATGGCCCCGAACATATTATAGGCAAAGATGAATATCATTCCCATAAACATGATTCTCATATAGGAAACTGCAGAGTCAAAAGCTTCTGGAGGGGTATTGATCAATCTCAACAGCGGTTTTGTCGCCAGTAAGCCGATGATGGTTATTGAAAACGAGGAAATCAGAGAAAAAGCATAAGTGGTACTGATGGTTTTTGACAGTGATTCATGATCATCAGCACCGTAATATTGTGCAATTAAAATGGTGGAAGCCATCGCAAATCCGACAGCAAGTGAAATAATCAGGAAAAATGCCGGCATCGATGTGCTGATGGCGGCAAGCCCGCTTGGTCCGAGCAACCTTCCAAGCCATATCCTGTCTACAAATGAATACATGCTCTGCAGCAGGTTGGAAAAGAAAATAGGAACAGTAAAAGTGAAGAGTATTTTTGGAATGCTGCCTTCAGTCATTTTATTAGGCTGTTTGCTATTTCTATTTGTCATAAAATTGATTATAATTGATATGTTGTCCTTAAACAAGGGTAATAAATGATAACTGGAGTGTGAACTGATGAATTTTCTGATAAAAGTAAAACAAAAGCTGACCAGGTTTTTCCATGGAAGATACGGCGCTGACCAACTGACCTATTTTCTGTTGATTCTTTCGATTATCATCACCTATATCAGCTATGGATGGATTGCTTCCTATTTATTACTTCTGCTGGCAATATTCAGGACACTATCGAAAAATATTCCGAAAAGAAGAGCTGAAGGCGACTGGTTCAATAAAAACATCTGGTTTAAAATCAAACGATTGTTTTTCAATACAAAGAATCGAATCAGACAGAGAAAAGAATTTATCTATTTCAAATGTCCCAAGTGCAGGAAACAGATGAGAGTTCCCAAAAACAAGGGAAAAATAAAGGTTACCTGTCCCAGCTGCCAGCAGATCATCATTAAGAAAACATAATAGGAGAGAAATTAATGTTTAACATTCAAAGCTTACTTCAACAAGCGTTATATATGATTCCGGTACTGCTCATCTCATTGACAGTACATGAATTTTCACATGGTTATGTCGCCTATCGATTAGGAGACAATACTGCTAAAAATGCGGGTAGACTGACACTGAATCCTTTGCATCATCTGGATCCCATCGGGACATTGATGATGCTTGTGGCTCATATAGGATGGGCAAAACCTGTCCCGATCAATGCAAGGAACTTCAAGAACCCAAAACAGGACACGGTTAAAGTGGGAATCGCAGGTCCGTTATCAAATATCATAATGGCATTTGTATTTGTCATTCCCACATATATTTTCAATGT
>JAFGUQ010000210.1 GCA_016938455.1 Clostridia bacterium | reverse complement strand
AGCCTGCGCTTCTGAAAACATCATTTCATTCCTGGCTCCAAACACCGGTGTCAACACTTCATTCTCCCGAACTATTCCTGATCTTAAGACAACATTTATAGTGGTTCTGGAATTAATATTCACTTCTTCAGTCTCAAAACCTTTAAGAGTAAATATAAGAACCCTGTCATTCTGACCAACAGTAATCAGGTAGTTGCCATTATTATCGGTACTGGTTGCGTAACGAGAGCCTTTTACTGACACACTGACTCCTGCCAGCGGCTGTGATTGTTCATCTGTAACTCTTCCTGTGATTGTCGCTGTTTGAATAAACGACATCATTATTACTGAAAGAATCACTATAACGAAAATTGAAAAACTTTTTTTCATGATACTGCGTTTTTGATTAAACTTTTTATATATGATGCGAAAAGGTTTATTTTTCCATAAATGAGTTCATGTTTTTTTTTATTTCAGTTATCTTTAAAAATATTTTGGACAGGTAAAAGTTACCTGGAAACTTATGGTTTACAGGTTTAAAGGGAAAAGAATAAATCAGGCGGGTGATGAAGAGCTGATCAATGAGTTCACCTCATCACGCGACCTGGAAATCCTGGGAGATCTTTATTTAAGTTACATGCATCTTGTTTATGGAGTATGCCTTAAGTATCTGAAGGACCGGGAGGAAGCGATGGATGCAGTGATGCAAATATTTGAAAAGCTGATCATTGAAATACCGAAGCAGAGGATCGAAAGCTTCAGAAGCTGGTTGCACGTGGTGACAAAAAATTATTGCCTTATGTTGTTGAGATCAAAAAAATCCAATGACGAAAAGTACAATGAATGGTTACTGAATCAGGATAATTTTATGGAAAACAGTTATTATGTGCATCCTATTGACAGCGAAGATCATTATATTGACGAAGTGCTTGCAGATTGTATTGAAAAACTGAATATTGAACAAAAAGAATGCATTCAGCAGTTTTATTACGCAGACAGGTGCTACAGGGAGATAGCAATTAATCTTGGTATCGACGAAAAGAAAGTGAAGAGCAATCTTCAGAATGGTAAAAGGAATCT
>JAFGUQ010000209.1 GCA_016938455.1 Clostridia bacterium | reverse complement strand
CCAGTATATGGTTCCCAATATTCAGGCTGAAATGACTCAACAGTCACAGATTGATCAGCTGGTAAAACTCAATCAGCAGAAAGAAAGTGAACTGGTATCACTTGAGAATAAAAAAAATCAGGAGATTCTTGATCAGATAGAAAAGACCAGACAGGAAAAAGATCTTGAATATAAGTCAATCATCGACTCCCTGAACAAACAGATTGAAAACATGGAATCGAATCTTTTAACCTATCAGAGTAAACTTGATAGTCTGACTGAAGCCAATAACAGTGAGATTACTGAGATTCAAATCAGACATCAGGAAGAAATCAGTACGCTTACTCAGAAGCTTGATGTCTATAAAGATGAAATTTCAAAATTGACAAAGCAGTACAATGATGACAGTAATCAGCAGAAACTTTTTTATGAGAGCAAACTGCTTGAAGTGGAAAATGAGAACAGTAATTTAAAGAAAGAAATCTCCTCACTGACTGCAGAATATGATCAGGATGTGAAGAACATCAATGCCAAATATGAAGAATATATTGACCAGCTTCAAGGTGAAATCACCATGCAGTCTGAAAAAAATGATGAACTGTCTGCTTCTTTGCTTTCTTTGAATGATGAAATAGCAGCATTGAATAAAGAACATAAAAAAATGACCGATGAGCTGATGGCTGATATCCTTTTTTATCAGGAAAATCTTGATAAAGTCTATTTGTCAGAAGATATCAGATTTGCCATCCAGAAGGAAACCTATAATGAAATCATCAGTAAGTTGAATCAGACAATCAACATATATGAGCAAGACAGCAATGTGGATGACCTTACCGCAGCATATGAAGAAAAAATCAGACAGCTGCAAGCCTCTCTTGACCTGTATGTCAAAGACAGCAGTGCTTCGATTAATCAGCTTGAGCTTGAAGTGCTGAAATACAAACAACAGCTTAATGAGCTGCTTCAGGGATCGCTGCAGGAAACCATGAGCATCAAAAATTCTTATGAAGAGAAAATAGATCAGCTTAATCAGACCTTGTCGCTTTTTGAAAATGAAAACAACAGTCTTAAAAATGATTTGGAAAATAAGAATGCGTCATTAAGTCAGCTGACACTCAATTATGAAAATGATATCAGTGCACTTAAGAATCAGCAGGCTCTGCTACTGGAACAGATTGAAAAGAATCATCAGACTGATTTGGATTCCGTGAAAAAAGACTATCAGACAGAACTGAATAATCTTCAAATTGAATTGAAGTCATATAAGGACAATATTCTAGCTTTGGAGGCAAGTAAGAACAGTGAGATTCTTTCACTTCAATCTCAACTTGAGTCCTCAGTCAGTGAAAAAAACAGAATGGTTCTTTCCTATGAAAATCAGATCAGTGACTTGAAAGTCAGTCAGACCACAGCGATTGCTCAGCTTAATGATGAATATAATCAGAAAATAGTGCAGCTTGAATCAAATTTGCTTGATTACAAGACAAAGCTTGAGTTGTCAAATAGTCTGCTGAGTGATGAAGTGGAAGAAGTAAGCGTGACCTATCAGAAAAAAACCAGTGAACTTCAACAGCAGATGATGTTTTATGTGTCGGAAATTGATAAACTTGAAGACAGCCAGTACTATCAAACCCAGGTTGCTATATACAATTACAAGAATGAGATCATGAGACTGAATGAGCAGATGATTGCTTATGAAGAGAAAATTTCTCAGCTTGAACTCGGCAGCAGCACTGTCATTTCAGTTTCAACAGACGAACATAAGAAAACAGTTTATCTAACTTTTGATGACGGTCCAAGTGAAATGACCATTCCCATTCTTGATATCTTGGATTTTTATGATATAAAAGCCACCTTCTTTGTGGTATACAGACAGGGATTTGAGGATGAATATAAAGAAATCTATAAAAGAGGACATACCATAGGAAATCACACATATTCACATGATTATAACTACATTTACGCATCTGCGGACAACTTTTACGATGATGTGAAAAAGCTGGATGACTATATTTACAGCCTGACCAGAAGCACCACTCTGATATTGAGATTCCCGGGAGGGACCAATAGTTCGTGGACTGCCAACAGCGTTAAAATGGAAATCATGGAGCAGTCATATCAGCGGGGATATATCTATTATGACTGGAATGCATCAGCAGGTGACGGAGCCCCGGACGTGTACAGTGAAGAGGATATCGTGAAGAATGCGACAAAGACTTTCAATGGTGATAATGATGTCTATTTACTGATGCATGATTCCAAGAAAACCTATACCACTGTCGATGCACTTGACAATCTGATTGAGTTTTATCTTAGTGAAGGTTATACATTCCTTCCCATCACCTTTGAAACGCCTCAGTGCAAGATGTATAATCCTCAATAATGATTTAAATAGTCAATGATATATGGTACTATAATATAATAAAAATGCATAAGAGGTATAATAATGCACTTAAAAAGAATTGAACTTCAGGGATTTAAATCTTTTGCAGGAAAAACTGTTCTGGAATTTGATAAAGGGATCACATGTGTAGTCGGCCCGAACGGCAGTGGAAAAAGCAACATCGCAGATGCTGTCAGATGGGTCTTAGGTGAACAAAGCGCTAAACAGCTTCGTGGTTCTAAAATGCTCGATGTTATTTTTGCTGGAACCCAGTTCAGAAAATCAGTTGGCTTTACTGAGGTCTCTTTAGTGATAGATAATGAGGATCAGGCACTACCCATAGAATATACGGAAGTTGTCATTACAAGACGACTGTACAGAAATGGAGACAGTGAATATTATATTAACAATAACACATGCAGACTCAAAGACATCACGGGTCTGTTTCTTGACACAGGGATAGGAAAAGAAGGTTATTCCATTATTGGACAAGGTCAGATTCATGAAATACTGAGTGCTAAAAGTGAAGACAGAAGAGGTATTTTTGAAGAAGCTGCAGGAATCATGAAATACAAAGTCAAAAAGCTTGAAGCACAGCGGAAACTCGAAAAAACAGAAGAAAACCTGCTTAGAATCAATGATATTGTTCATGAACTTAAAATGCAGATCGGTCCGCTTAAGGAACAGAGCATCGTAGCTAAGGAATTTCTTGAAATCCGTGATCAGCTTAAAATTCTGGAAGTAGGTCTTTATTTAAATAATCTAAACAATTTTAAAAGCAGAATCATTAAATATGATGAGGACATCACGGTCTTTGAAAGAGATATCATCAGCGAGAATAACAGTCTTGAACAATTGAGACAGGCAAACATTGACAGAAACAGAAGAATTCAGGAAATCGAGGAGCAGGAAGAAGCAAAAAGAAATGAGCTCAATGAATTCCTGATGTCAGTTGAGACAACCCTGCATGAAATTTCCATTGCAAATGAGAGAATTAATTCCATTGATGAAAGTGTCAAAAGAAGCCGTGAGGACATCACTGAAATTGATGATAAAATAAAGCTGCTTAATTCTGATTATCTCAAACGGGAAGAGAGAGTTCTATATTTTAAAGAACAGTATCAGAAGTATTCAGACTTATTAACTGAAAAACAGAAAGAAATGGATGAGATTCTGAAATCGCTTGGTGACAAAGAAAAGGAAATTGAAAATCTGAAGACAAAAATCATCAATATGCAGGAAAAAGTTTCAGATATCAGAATCCACTGCAGAACACTTGAAAATGAAAATGTTTCCCTATTGGAAAATCTTGAAAAATATGAGAAAGAACTGCAGCTTGAGATTCTTTCCAAAGACAGCATGTTTTCACAGAAACAGGAAATGGAAAGAGAGTTTCACCAAACCAAGAACGAGAGACAGACTATTGAGGAGCAATTAGCTGATTCCAGGAAGAATCTTCAGATGATTCAGGAAAAACAGAAAGAGTTAAGAGATAATCTGGAAAAATCACGTACTAAGCTTGGGATTCTTGAAAGTAATTTGAAAATCGTGTCTGACATGGAAAAAAGAATGGAAGGTTATCGTCATTCTGTTAAAGTAGTCATGGAAGAGGCCACCAGAGAAGACAGCAGCTTAAGTGGGATCTATAACATATTTGGAAAACTGATTCAAGTAGATGAAAAGTATGAAGTAGCATTGGAAGCGGCATTAGGCGGAAATCTGCAGAATATTGTCGTCACTAATGAAGAAAGCGCAAAAGAAGCAATCGAATTTCTCAAATCAAGTAATAATGGAAGAGCGACTTTCATGCCGCTGAATTCCATGAGAAGAAATGACATAAGCAAAGATTTATATCAGAAGTTATCCCATTATAACGGTTTTATCGATACAGCTGATAAACTGATCAGCTATGATGAAGTCTTTGATGATGCTGTGTCAAACCTTCTTGGAAAGATCGTTATTGTCCATGATTTTGATCAGGCAAAACTTATGTCAAGAAATATAAAAGGGGACTACAAGATTGTTACGCTTGAAGGGGAGTTCTTTAATATAGGAGGAACCATTACAGGTGGCAGCCTTGGTAAGAAATCCGGAAGAATTCTTGGAAGAGAAAAGGAAATTGAGCGACTGGAATCAGAAATAGAAGAAGAAATCATTAAAATAGAATCAGTTGAAAAGGAAATTAAGGAAACTGCGGATCTTGAAAGTAAGACTGGCAATGATATTATGACCATTGCCAAATCCTTGAATGATTTGAATGAGAAAATCATCAGAAGCGAAAGCGACTTGAACAAATATCAGAGTGATTTTGAAAAACTGACTGACAGGATAGCCAGCATTCGGAACAATAAACTGACCACATCAGAAAAAATACAGCAGAACAATGAGGATATAGAAGAGAACAGAAGCAGGCAGGAATCAATTGAAAATGAAATAAATATGATGAAAGCCAATATCATCAGCTTTGAGACATTGCATGGTGATGAGCGAAAGAAAAGAGATGAACTGCACCTTGACTTAGCTGATTTGAAAGTATCAGTCAATTCTGCATCTGAATCCATCAACAATACGAGTGATACACTTAACAGACTGGAAACTGAAAAAAATGAACTCACTATTAGAAAAGGTGTCAAGTCCATTGATATTGATGATCTTCTGAAAAAAAGAGAAGGACTTCTAAGCGAAATCAAGATAAAGAATGAGACTGTGAAGAACCCGAAAGAAACAGAGGATAAGCTGCGAGAAAAACTGAATCATCTGATGAAAGAAAGAAGAGCATATGAAGATGATAATACAGCGCATATGGATTTAGTCAGTGAGGTTAATAAAAATATCATTGACATTCAGAATAAAATTTCAAGGCAACAGGTTAACAAAGCTAAAATCGAGTCTGAAATGGAGGCTATGCAAAGCAGAATGTGGGATGAGTATGGGCTTACCCATAATGAAGCACTTGAAAAGCACCATGAAATTGAAAATATTACTGAAGCCAGGAAACAGATTAGAGACGGTAAGAAAAGGATTGAAGAACTGGGGCCGGTTAACATAAATGCCATAGAAGATTTCAAGAAAACAAATGAGCGGTTTGTTTTCATGACTGAACAGAGTGAGGATCTTGAAAAATCTAAAAAAGATCTATACAAGATCATTTCGGAAATGAATCTTGTCATGAAGAAGGTTTTCATAGAGAAGTTTGAAATCATCAATAACAAATTTGACAGAGTCTTCAAGGAACTGTTTGAAGGCGGGAGAGCAAGAATAGAGTTAGTAGACGGAGATGATGTTCTTGAAAGCGGAGTAGATATCATTGTTCAGCCACCAGGAAAGAAACTTCAGAACATGATGCTTTTATCAGGTGGAGAAAAAGCGTTCACTGCTATTGCACTGCTGTTTGCCATACTTGAGTTGAATCCGTCACCATTTTGTATTTTTGATGAAATTGAAGCTGCACTTGATGACGCCAATGTCATACGCTTTGCTGAATATATCAATTCATATAAAGAAAAAACCCAGTTTATTCTGATTACACACAGAAAAGGTTCAATGGAACATTCTGACTCGTTATATGGTGTTACTATGCAGGAACATGGCGTTTCAAAAGTAGTGTCCATGAAAATGTCAGATCAGGAGGGATAAGATGAGTTTTTTCGATAAATTAAAATCAGGATTAAAAAAAACCAAGGATAACATGGTCGGTAAAATTGATGATGTCATTAAGAAATTCATAAAAATTGATGAAGAGTTATTTGAAGAGCTTCTTGAAATACTGATTATCAGTGATATCGGATATGAAACAGCAGAATATATCATTGAAGAGATTAAAGATAAAGTGAAAACAAAAAGAGTCACTGATCCTCTGGAAATAAGGAAAATGCTGAAAGAGGAAATTAACCAGATTCTCCAAAGCAGCAGTGACAAAGAACTGAAATGCATAAAGCATCCATCAGATGATCTGGACATTATCATTGTTGTCGGAATCAACGGAACAGGGAAAACCACTTCAATTGGCAAAATGGCCAGTAAATTAAATGATCTTGGTAAGAAAGTCATCATCGCTGCCGGAGACACCTTCAGAGCCGCAGCCATTGAACAGCTTGAAGTCTGGGCTAACAGGGCTCAAGCCGACTTCATCAAACATTTCAGCGGAGCTGACCCGAGTGCAGTCATGTTTGATGCGATTAATGCTGCATACAAAAGAGGGAAAAATGTCCTGATCTGTGATACAGCAGGGAGATTACATACCAAGAAAAACCTGATGGAGGAGCTGAAAAAAATTGACAGAATCATTCAAAGAGAAGCCATGAATGCACAGATTGAGAAACTGATTGTCATTGATGCCACTTCAGGAAATAATGCACTGGTCCAGGCAAAGGCATTTCATGAAGCCATTGGTCTGGATGGGATAATTCTTACGAAACTTGACGGAACTGCCAAAGGTGGTATTATTATTAACATATGCAGACAGCTGCAAATTCCGGTTAAATACATTGGAGTCGGTGAAAAAATTGATGATTTGAGATTGTTTAATTCAGAGGAATTTGTGGATGCCCTGTTCGAGGAGGTACCCAGATGATCTATGATTTCAGTGATTATAAAGATGTAGTCAAAAAAAACAGAAAGTGGATAAAACTCGCAGTGATTGTGATTGCAGTGATTGCGGTTTTACTGTTAGCTAATAAACTCTATCTGAGAATTCTTGAATTGAATGAAATAGGAGATTTATCTTCTATTTATATCAAGGACCTGACATGGAAAATCATGACATCAGTTGTGATGGGGGTAGCATCATTTTTACTGATATTACTTCAGAACCGGTTTATCAGGAAAAACCTCAAGTCATATTTTAAACTTCATGGAGAGAATCAGAATAAGTTTTTCAATTGGATACCAGCGATAATCATCGGTATCATTTTCTTCTTAAGTGCTTTCAATAATGATATTTATTTAAATGCATTAAAATTTTTCAATGGTGAGAATTTCAATATCACAACACCTATTTTTAATAATGATGTTGGTTACTATGTGTTTACAAGACCATTTCTCTATGATATTTACTCATTTTTAAGCGGTATGGTCATTTTACTGATTATCTATACCATACTGTACTATGGCATAATGATTTTCATCAAATTCCAGGCAATCAAACTTGATGACCTGAAATATCCTGCGATTTTCTCTCATCTTATCATTACCATTGCAGGATTTGTGGCGGTCAGAATTTTCGGGTTCAAGTTAAAGGCTGAATCCATACTATATAATCAGGTAGTGGGAAACACAGGTGCAAACTATGTGGATGTCAATGTCTGGCTTAAGTACTATCGGATCATGCCTTATGTCCTGATTGCACTTGTAGTGATTGCATTCATTTTTCTCCTAAGGAAAAAACTAAAGATATCGGCTATTGCTGTTTTAGCTTATCCTGCTATTTTCGTAATTGTAGGACTAGTGGCCACAATGGTTCAGGGACTGGTAGTCCAACCAAATGAAAAGGATCTGGAAAGTCAGTATCTTGTTAATAACATTATCATGACCAGAGAAGCCTATAATTTAAATCAGATTGATTCGGTTCAGCTGGATACCAGTGTTCTGACAGTAGAAGAAATGGCAAATAGCAAAGGAACTGTGGAAAGCATCAGAGTGCTTGATTATGAATCAGCCATCAGAACCAATACTCAAACTCAGAGTAACACACTTTTCTATACATTCATTGATGGAGATATCCTAAACTACAATCTTGACGGGAAGGAACTTCCTGTCTTTATCAGTGCAAGAGAAATCAATCCTAACTCACTGCCTGACGACTCATATGTCAATCGGGTATACAAATATACTCATGGTTACGGAGTGGTGATTAACCCTCTGAATAAAACCAATAATCAGGGGCAGATTGAAACCATTTTAGGCGGGTTGGATTTCAACAGTGATTACAGTAATCTGATTGTGACCAGACCTCAGATCTATTATGGAGAACTAACAGATAATTATGTGGTGGTCAATGCCAATAAAATTGATGAACTTGATTATGACGGTTATTCTGATACCAGATATACAGGGTTAGGAGGTATCAGATTAACTACCTTGAACAGAT
>JAFGUQ010000208.1 GCA_016938455.1 Clostridia bacterium | reverse complement strand
TTATTATTAATTAATTAAAAATGTTTTTAAGCAGACCTATTTAAGCTGAAAAATATCAATAATTTAGAATTATGTGTAAATTGTTACGTCAAATACTCATAATTATGTGTAATTTGTTATGCTATAAGTCTATAATTATGTGTAATTTTTATTGAATCACTTGCTGTTTTGGTGTATACTGATAATATATTCAAGAGAAAAGAGTAGCCTATATGAAAAGAACCGTATTAGATAAGTTAAGAATCTGGCAGAAAAATGAAGATCGCAAACCACTCATACTCAGAGGAGCCAGGCAGGTTGGTAAGACCTGGATCATGAAAGAATTCGGGAAAGCATGTTACAGCAATTTTGTTTATTATAACTTTGACGAAGAAGATGACTTGAAATCAATCTTTGAAACAAACAAAAATCCGAATCGGATTATTGAATTGTTGAGTTTATTAAGCGGACAAAAAATAGAACCTGATAAGACACTCATAATACTGGATGAAATTCAAGAGTGTCCGCAAGCTCTTAATTCATTAAAATATTTTAACGAAAAAGCAAAAGATTATCATATAATTTCTGCAGGAAGCCTTCTTGGCACATTAATGGCACAGCCCAAATCATTTCCTGTAGGGCAGGTAAATATCATTAATGTATATCCAATGACTTTCGATGAATTCCTCATGGCACTTGATGAGAATCTTTTTACTTATTACAAGAGTGTGCAAAAGGGATTACAAATAGAACGTATATTTCATGATCATCTTTTAGAATTCTATAATTATTATTTAATCATAGGTGGCATGCCAGAATGTGTATCATCATGGTTAAAATACAAAGACCCTGCTAAAATTGAACAGACTCAGCGTGAGCTTATCACAATCTATGAAAATGACTTTGCCAAACATAGTGGTAAAGTCAACAGCGGTCGTATTCTGATGGTGTTTCGAAGCATAGTATCTCAATTGGCAAAGGAAAACGAAAAATTCATATATGGTTGTATCAGAACCGGTGCAAGAGCCCGGGAATATGAAGAAGCAATTGAATGGCTAGTGTCCGCAGGTATGTTAAATCGTTTATATAATGTGACTAAACCTGAACATCCTTTACCGGCTTTTGATATGCCAAACCATTTTAAATTATTTTTGTTTGATACAGGATTACTTAAATTCATGGCTGGCATAAGCAATGAAGCTGTTTTGCTAAAATCTGATTACCAGTTCAAAGGTGCTTTGACTGAGAACTTTGTATTACAGCAGCTTAAGGATTTATTTGAAATTGAACCTCGCTTTTATTCAGATGGTGTAAACGGTGAAATTGATTTTATCATTCAAAAAGGTGTGAATATCATTCCTGTTGAAGTTAAAAGCAGTGAAAGCAGTGAAGCAAAAAGCTTAAAACGATATATTGAAAAGCGTCAGCCGTCATATGCCATTCGTTATACAAAAATGGGTTATATGAAAAATGGGGCCATCACAAATATTCCATTGTATCTTGTTCGAAAAACAGCTGATTTAATTTGATGTTGACTGGAAAGACCAACCATTATTTTACACATTCAAAAATAGCCATGTAATTGTCATAAAGTTTTTCTGATATTTTCTCAAGAGGAGTTCCGGTTGTGCTGATGATCAAGCGGTTTGGACCTGCCTGTTTGATTAAATCATACACTCTCTTTTTAATATATTCCGTATTTTCATTAGCCAGTTCATTGCACTGAATATTTCCTGTCAATATGATCTGTCCTTTTGTCATCTTCCTTACTTCTTCCATGGATATGTCACCATAAGGAGTTGTCTCCACCGGATCAAGCTGATCAACACCCATTTCCATGAACCGTTGCACAGCATGCCTTATATTACCATGACAGTGAACCGCAATTTTCTTATGATATTTCTTGCATAAATCCATCAGCGGTTTATCATATTGAAACACAAGCCAGTCAAAATCAGCTGGTGACATCATGGGTGGTGTGGCATGCTCTGCGCCACCAAACCTTATCACCGGTCCGTAACCTTTTTCAAGTAATGATATCAGTACCTGTCTGGTCCTTTCAAATGCCACCTGCATCAGTTGATCGATGTCTTTTCTATGGAGTGCGGAGAATAGAAGAAAATCCTGCGGATCGAACAGTCTGCAGACTGACATGACAGGTGAAGGGATTGTGACCCAGAATACTCCCCTGTTTCCAAGTGACTCAGTAAGTGATTTAAATGCCGCCTCTTCATCATCAGCCTGCTTCCACGGCAGGTTCAGCAGTGATTTCGCGTCTTCTATATCTTTACAAAAATGTTCGGTAATCCATGAGTGTCCGCTGTTTTCTAGGAATTTCTCTGTTTTCGTCAGAGTGGTTGTTCCTGTGGTGACGCTATATTTTCTGATCACTTTATTGTCTTTTTTGACCTCATCAGCTAAAACCACATGTTCAGGTGAAATGAAAATATTCTGAGCATCCATGGAAGCGGGACGGAAAACGAAAAAGTTATCTCCTTCTTTTTCCATTTTTCTGACAAGCTTCACATAAAGCGGATCACGGGTACGCCAGTCATCAATATCAGTAAACCCGTGAAAAGCACCGGGAATGAACTGTCTGTTTTTCAGCGAATACGGAATTAAGGTGTAAAAAGGAATCTTTGAAACAGATTTCCCGTCAAGCACATCAAGCAGTCTTTGTTTTGCATTATATTGTTTCTCATCTTTAATCATTTGAAAATTATATCACAGGTTTTAATTGTCACCAATACGAAAAGAAGGTTTTTCCATAGTCACTTTTAAGGTCATCATGATATTCAGCCTGTAGTAACAGTTCTTTCCTGAGTGAGGAAACAAGCTCTGATTCATTTTCTGACAGGTCATGAGTTTCATATGGATCATCGGTCAAATTGAAAAGCTGTGTCTTATGAAGATTCTTTCCACGGTACTCAATCAGCTTATATCCACCCTTCTTAACGGCTCTGATACTGTCGATATAGGCAAAGTACATGACATCTCTCCCGCCGGTGCTTCCCTTGATGAAAGTAAGTAAACTGATGCCGTCAAGATCAGAAGGGGTGTGACTGTTTGACAGTTCACAAAGTGTTGGAAAGATATCATATAGATAGACATTAGCCTCTGATTGAAAATCTGCAGGAACAGCTGGTCCCTGGATGACCAGCGGCACTCTTATGCTGTGTTCATAAAGGTTCTGTTTTCCCATGAGACCATGCTGACCTAAAGCAAGACCATTGTCTCCTGCCAGGATGAAGATGGTATTGTCATACTGATTGACTGATTTCATCTTTTCAATCACATCACCGATTCTGTCATCAAGATGGGAAATCATGGCATAATACTCCAGAATATGTTTTCTGATGGCATTTTCTGTTCTTGGATAGGCTTCAAGCAACTCATCTCTGATATCTCTTATGCCAAAGTCAAACGAATGCTCATGAGCGAAGTTCTCAGGGATTTTTATATCATTGATGTCATACATATCCAAATACTTTTCAGGCATGGTTCTCGGGTCGTGAGGCGCCATGAACGAGAGGTACATGAACATGGGTTTTTCAAAGTCATGTTTTTCGATGAAAGTCATAGCGGCATCGGCAAATAAATCGGTGGAATGTTTGCTTGCCACAGTATGGTCACTGATATATTCTCTTTTAATATTACTTTTCATGAAGTCATTTGTCTTATATGACCTTTTATCATATAATCCTTCTTTGTCAAAAGAATGAACCGGGACATTCCAGTGGTCATCCATACCACCGAAAAAGATCTTGTCTCCGTTTGTAAAGCTTCTGCTATATGAATCAGTTCCGTTATGCCATTTGCCGATTCCATATGTCTCATATCCGTTTTGTTTCAGTGTCTCACCCATCAGTGAGTGATCAGATGGGATACTGTCCCCTCTTCTATCGATATGAAAAAGACTGTGTCCTGAATGAAGCATGGCTCTGCTTGGCATGCATACAGCACCTGAGGTTCCTCCTGCAATGCAGGCATGTGTGAAACAAGTACCATTTCTCACAAGTGAATCCATCACAGGTGTTTTTATTTCCCGGTTGAAACAGCCAAAAGTCTGATAGCGCTGGTCATCGGTAAAGAAAAAGACGATATTTGGTTTTTTACTATTCATATGCAGACTCCTCAAATATGCAAATATAATGATTGCTATACTTTTACAATCACAATTTCATTTTCTTTTTTATGTTCTTTCAATGGATAAACAATGATTTCCATCCCCATATCAAGTTCTTTCAAATATTCAATCAGCGTAGATATCTTCATGTCTTTCCTCGACTCAAGTTTTGAGATCCCTGATTGTGTAAAAGATTTTATATCATTCTGTTTGACTCCCATTTTCTTCCTTATTTCTGACAGATTAATCTTGAATATCTCTTTTTCAGCAAATTTTTTAGCATTTTTTATTTGATCTGCATCGAGCATATCGGATAATTCGTCTATGAAATCGATATTTTTCTTGTTCTTCTTTTCCATGTAGTAAATTTACCATTATTAAAATATGAAGTCAAGTGAATATATTGTCTTGACTTCATAAAATACTGCCAGTAATTATTAAGCTTTAAAATATCTGTTCCTGATGAATATTGAGTTATCCTTTAAACCGGTCAATGACATTGACAATACAATTTAGAAATGCCTCTTCACCTAATGTGTTTATCTTGAATAAAACCGCCTGACTGCCTCCTGATGTGATAGCAGTGATAAATAATTCATCATTATTTCCGACCAGTGTCACGTTCATGCTGACGCGGTTACCGCCGATCATGCTGTATCGCTCATAGACACGCACAGCACAGCGAAAGTCACCGCTATGATAATCACTTCCGTCTTCAAAACTTGCTGACATGCTTCCTCTTAATATCTCTGAATCAATTGAATTCAACAAACTGTTGAAATCACCGTGTACTCTGCTTTCATATTTTGCCATGATTTTCTCTCCTTTGTTTACGTTCTGTTATATTATGAATGATTAAGGAGTTTTTTTCAACATGGTACCTATCCCTCTGAAAAACTTTCCATTAGCCATTTGGACTAACCCAATGGCTAACTTCTTTGTAATGACACCACCGCTGATTAAACATAAATTCTTGAGAGGAATCTCCGTGGCACCGGCCATATCCATTTTAAAAGAAGGATTGGTGTAATCCACTTTCCCATATTTTTTCGCGCTGACTCTTTCTGCCACAAAGTACATGAATTTCATAACGAAAGCTTTTTTCATATCTGAAATGGAATGATTGACAGTATATTCCCCTCTGATTGGAGTTTTGAAATCTTCAATTTTTTTACCGATAAGCATTTCAAGGTCTTCTCTTTCAGGTTTTCCATCCATGGTCTCATACCATGAGCCTTGAACTGTTTCATGTGAAGTTATTGTTTTCTCATTATTAAGTTCAATTATTTGAGATAGTCTTATATCCCTGCTTGAGGCCCCGATGGAAACAGTATAGCTTCCGCCGTTGACCTTCCAGTCATGTTCGTTGACATCATAAAAAGAAAAGGATCTTTTATCAAGGCAGAACTTGACTCTTTTGCTTTCTCCCGCTTCTAAGTATTGTTTTTCAAACCCTTTCAATTCTTTTACAGGCCGGTGAATGGGGCTGTTCATCTCCCCGATATACAGTTGAACCACCTCAGCACCCGCCATGCTTCCAGTATTGGTGATGATCAGACTGACTGTCAGATTTTCATATTCACTGCTTATTTCAAATGCTGAATATGTAAAAGCGGTATAGCTAAGTCCATAACCGAACGGGAAAAGAACCTCCTTCTTCGCTTTGTCATAATAGCGGTACCCTACATAAATCCCTTCTCTGTATTCAGCTGTCTCATGGCCATTTTCATAAAAACCGGCACTTGGGACATCCTCATAAGATAATGGATAGCTTTCGCTTAATTTTCCTGAGGGATTCACCCTGCCAAAAAGAATATCGAAGACTGCTTCTCCTCCCGCTTCTCCCGGAAGGTGCATGTGAAGTACTGCTTTCACCTGATGGATGAACGGCATGGTAAACGGTGATCCTGCCATCAGTACCACTATGGTATTCTTATTTGCTTTTGCCACTTCAGCAATCATTCTGAGATGACCGTCAGGCAGATTCATGGATTCTCTGTCAAAACCTTCTGATTCATAGCTTTCAGTCAGTCCTGCGAACACAACCGCCACATGACAGTTTTTAGCACCATTGATAGCTTCAAGCATCAGCTGATCATCAGTTGATCCGTCTTCATGGCAACCCTCATAATAGCTGTAATCAACCTTATTCTCATCAAAAGCCTCTATGACATTGGTTAGATTGGCAGGATTAATCAGTGAACTCCCCGTTCCCTGGTAGCGGATATGTCTGGCAAACTGTCCTATGACAGCGATTTTCTGTTCTGTTTTAAGCGGTAAAATATCTTTTTCGTTTTTCAGCAGCACTGCTGATTCAGCAGCCGCTTTTCTGGCTAATTTATGGTTTTCATTCATATCACATGCAGTGTTTTTCTTTTTATTATCTACGGCAGTGAAGATAAGGGTAAGAATCCTGTCCACTGATTCATTGATAAGCTGTTCTGACAGTCTTCCTTCATTCACCGCTTTCATGGTTTCATTCTTGAAATAGTATTGTCCTCCGGGCATTTCAAGGTCACACCCTGCCATGAATGATTCTGATTTATCATGGATTGCTCCCCAGTCAGTCATCACTAAACCATCAAATCCCCATTCTTTTCTTAAGACAGTAGTCAGCAGCATCTCATTAGAACTGCAGTAAGTACCATTTAATTTATTATATGCACACATGACTGTCTGCGGTTTTCCTTTTTTAACAGCAGTCTCAAATCCTGCAAGATAGATTTCCCGAAGGGTTCTTTCATCCATGATGCTGTCTGAGGTATATCGCTTTGATTCCTGGCTGTTGGCCGCAAAATGCTTAAGTGATGCGGCAATGCCCTGATCTTCCAGGCCTTTTATAAAAGCGGCACCCAGTTCCCCTGCAAGTAATGGGTCTTCTGAAAAGTATTCAAAGTTTCTTCCGCATAGCGGATTTCTTTTTATATTGATCCCCGGACCGAGAACAATGGAAACCTCTTCTTTGTGAGCTTCTTTTGCAATGGCATGACCGATTTTACCAAGTAAATCTCTGTCCCACGAGCTTCCGGTTGCACAGGCAGGCGGAAAACAGGTGGCAGGATTACTGATCTGAAGTGTGGTCTGTTTATCATCAACCTCCACTTTACGAAGTCCATGTGGGCCATCTGTCATCATGATGGAAGGAATTCCATATTTTTCAAAAGCTCTGGTATGCCAGAAGTCAGCTCCTTCGCAAAGCATGATTTTATCTTCCAGGGTCATCCCTTTTATTATTTTTTCATAAATCATAATGATTGGTCCCTTTTCATTTCAAAATGATAATTCCCGTTTCCTACTTCATGCTGATCACCGTTTGGCAGTATAATCACTGCGGTGATATTACATGGAATAGACACATCAAGTATGAACTTTCTGTCTTTTAACGCCCATTTTGTCTCGACTTTGCCATATATGCTATCATACCATGTCTGGGCATTCTTGAGTGTACCTCCATAATGAGGTTGAATAATAAATTGGTTTTCACCCGCCACAGAAATACCACCTACTGTCTCAAACAGCCATTCAGTCACTGCTCCAGGAGAATAATGATTATGCGAATTAAAAGGATGTCCCATTTCATCATACCCTTCCCAACTTTCCCAAATGGTAGTGGCTCCGTTTTTTATCTGATAAAGCCACCCAGGACATTCTTCATTTTCAAGCACTTTAAAAGCTATGTCAAGTTTTGAAGCACTAGTCAATACTGGAAGAATAAATGAAGTGGAGAGAAACCCTGTTCCTATTTTGTATGAATTATCAGTCAGCGCTTTTTCAAGTCTGTTCTCCACATTTGCTTTTATCTTTCCGTCTAAAAGTCCAAATGCGAGTGGTCGGACAAGCTTGGCTTGTCTGTCTGTGTCAATAATGTCTTGCTTCACAAAAAGGTGGTTGTATGCTTTTTTTGCTCCTTTGGCATATTCGCTGAATAATATCTCATCTTCCTTTTTCCCCAGATATCTGCTCATTTCAGCCATATAACTCATGGTAAGAGATAAGTAAGCTGTAGCTTCTTCTGGTTTCGGAAGTATGATATTGACAATGAAATTACCGGGTTCCACTCCTTTTGGTTCAAGCCATTCACCGAAATGCTGATAAGAGTCATAAGTATATTTACGATATTGGTTCCTTTTAAAAATATTGGTGATGAATGTTTTTTTTGCCCGGTTGATCATGAAAAAAGCATAGTTTCTCATTGTGTCATAGAAGTTCGTAATGAACTTATCGTCTCCAGTCATCTTCCACTGGTGATAGGGAACATAAACCGAAGCATCTGCCCATCCTACACAACCATCCATAGCTTTTATATATCCATCATTTCCCACTCTGGGAACAATACAATGTACTTTCCCCGAGTGAGTCTGTCTATCTGCAAGGTCGTGCATCCATTTCATGAAAAATGAAGAGGAGTCCATCAGGTATCTTGATGTTCTGCAGAAAATCTGAGCATCTCCTGTCCATCCTGCCAGTTCTCTGGTAGGGCAATCTGTGGGTACATCAATGAAATTGCTTTTCATGCTCCAGCGAGTGTTGGATACCAGCTGGTTAATCAATTGGTTAGAACATGTAAAATTTCCTGTTTCTTTCATGTCAGAATAAATGGCGATGGCGGTAAAATCATCAGGATTAATTTCACCAGGCCAGTTTTCTACCAATGCATACCGGAATCCGAAAAATGAGAATCGTGATTGATAGCTGTCTTGTTGACCACTGCAGGTGAATTGTATTTTCTGCGTGATGGGCTCCTTGCTGCGACACTGGAAATTCCGGTTGGTAAACTCTCCATGGTCAAGACATTCACCCATATGAAGAGTCATTTCATGTCCCTTTTTACCAGTGACTGAAAATGACATCAGGCCAGACATATTCTGTCCGAAATCAAGAACGGTTTTCCCACTAGGAGTCAATAGCAGAACTGGCTTGAAATGTTCATGTTCTTTTACCGTTACATTATTGGAAGCAGATGGTGTGACAAGGCAAGTTGTTTTTTTCGCTTTTGATGAAAAAGAAGGTTTTAATGTAGCATCAATTACTTCCCCGTTTTTAAGGTCGCTATATATGATAGGTCCGTCATTGCACCAGGAAAAACTTTCATCAGAAAGAATAAGTTCTTCAGTATCATCTGCAAAGGTAAGTTCAATCTGGCAAAGCAGTTTTGTTTCCGTCCCAAAAACATTTCGAAAGCTGAGCGCTCCTATGCAGCCACGGTACCAGCCGTCACCAAGAATCACATCAAAAATGTTGTTCCCTTGTTTCACTTTCTCAGTAATGTCATAAGTCTGGTATTGTATTCTTTTTTCATAATCTGTATAACCTGGAGTAAAAAAGTCATTCCCTATTTTCAAACCATTCAGTGTACCTTCATAAAGTCCGCAAGCAGTGATATACAACCTGGCAGACTTCACTTTTTTATTAATCTCGAATTCTTTTCTGAAATAGTCAGAAGGATACCGTTTTTTCTTGTCAATGGAAAGATTGGCAGTAATCCAACTCGCTTTCCAGTCAGCGCTCTCTAGTAATCCCATTTCAAAGAAAGCTTGACTCCAGTTTCCAGCATGATCATTGTCATCCCATAATCTTATTCTCCAGAAAATCCTGTCTCTGCTTTTCAATAGTTCTCCTTGATAATCAGCAAACATTCGACTGGTATTGACTCTCTGGCTGTCCCAGACAATCTGATTTTTTTCATTCACTGCCACAATCTGGTATGCCAGCTGTTTCACTGCATTTCCGACCTGCCAGAAAAGTCTGGGAGCGGTCACATCCATTCCTATAGGATTGACTAAATGTTCAATGGTTAGGTTAATAGCTTCAATCATGTATTTATCTCCATATGGTTCCAATCATTCAGATTTTTGTTTTCTTGCTTCCAGTTCATTGACTATTTTTGCATATTTGATATCAAGGTCATATTGTCTTAATAGCAGATATAGCCCGACAAGCAGTACTCCAGGAATCCATATTGTCAGCACGATAATACTGTTTAGAGCAGGAGTCATCTGTTCAGCAAGTTTACCATCATAATGCCCTAATGCAAGAATCCAGCCAATCATGGCAGCTCCCAGTCCTGAGCCGATCTTTGCACCAAAGCTGCTGGCACTGTTCGACATGCCAACTAGCCGTTTTCCGAATTTATATTCGTTGTACTCAATAGTATTATTGACCAGGACTCCTCCGACAGCCATCAAAGGAATCGTAGCGAAAGTGGTGAAAGCACCGAAGATGAGGGTGATTAAAAGGCTGTACGGAAAAAACATCCTGACAATAGTTCCTCCTATGCCTATCAGTAAAGCGATGCGAACTGTCTTTGCCAGACCGAACTTCTTGACTAATGGCTGTGTGACAGCAAATCCTATGATAACTGGAATCAGACCGACACCACCAAGCAGTGCAATCAGATTTTCATTTTTCAGTATGTATTTAGCATAATAAATAGCAGTTGATCCTGATGTAGCATAAACAATATTGATGAAAAGCATGGCAAACAACATGATGACCCAATACTTGTTTTTAAATAACAGCTTAATTGAATCACTTAATGAAGTCTTTGAGTCCGACTCTTCCTTGTTCTCATTGATTTCTGCATACTTTTCCCTCGTAGTAGAGAATGTCCAGATCAGTGTCATGGCTGATAAAGCTCCGAAAATACAAGCTACTATGATCCAGGCTCTTTGATCACCACCGAAAGCATTGGTAATCGGAATCAAACCAATGGCAATAATCATTCCGCTGATATATCCCATGATAGCACGTAATATTCCCATTTTGCTTCTTTCCTGTGTGCTTTTCGTAATCAGTGCCATCAAGCAGCCATAAGGAATGGCAATTGCGGTGTAAACAATGGCTGTCGCAAATATGTTAGTAGCAAGAGCATAAGCGAATTTTCCACTGCTGCCCAGTCCTGAGGGAACCGTAAATAAAAGCACAATGGCAACCAGAGCTGGTATTGACGTCCAGAGCATCCAGGGTCTTGCTTTACCGAATCGTGTAGTGGTGTTATCCACAAATTTACCCATAATCAAGTCAGTGAAAGCATCAATGATTTTTGACACAATCATGATGGTCCCTGCTGCCGCTGCAGCTATACCTACTTTGTCAGTATAGAAATAAGTGAGCATACCCACCAGACCGGATATGGAATTAAGAGCAAACTGTGAAATGCCATCGCCGAAGAACTGATACCCTCTCATTGTCTTCTGAATCCCCTGGCTGTCAAGCCCAAGTTCTTTCATCACTTTTTTCATAAAAATCCCCTTTTATACATTATTGATTATATCATAGAGAAACAAAGATACAGCGTATTGTTATTATGTCGTGTATATTGTAATATTGTTGTATGGAGGGCAAAATTAATGACATTTGACACTTTTTCTCATTTCTGCACCACATTCTATCAAAGCACATTCACTCCGATCCACTATTTTGTGAATGAAGAACTGGTGCTTCAGTTACCCGAACATGAGCTGTATTATTCACTGATTCAGAATAAAGTGAGTCTTCTGGTTCAGTCAGAAAAAGCAGTCACTTATCTTGAAACCAGAGAATTTAACCACATTGGGATTGTTAAGAGTATGACTGCCAATCAACATGTGATTATTGGTCCCGTATTAAACGGAAGATTTTCTAAAATCATGCTTAAAAACATTCTGATTGATGCTGCTCTTCCACCTCATCAGCTGGAGAATATCTATGACCTTTTCAATCTTTTTCCTGTTATGGATTACACACAGTTCATGCATATTCTGATTCTCATCAACTATGAATTGAATGGTGAGTTTATCAATCTGAATCAAATCATCGGTGCAGATGATAGTTCAATGACATATCCAATCGATCAGCAGCAGGCCGAAACTGTCTACACTATTAAAGAAGAACAAAATTTTCATAACACCTACCAGCTTGAACGAAAACTCATGAAAATCATAGAAGATGGACAGCCGGAAGAAATGCAGAAATATATTGAAAATCCGACACTGATTAAATCAGGTATGCTGTCTGATAACAATTTAAGAAGCATCAAGAATATTTTCATAGTGGCGGTCACGCTGGCTACAAGAGCTGCCATTAAAGGGGGACTTGACATAGAAGCAGCATATAATCTAAGTGATACCTATATCAGGCAAATGGAACGGCTCGCTGCAATAGATGCCATTTACCAGCTCCAGCTTGCTATGATGGTTGATTTTTCCAGACGCGTTTCCAGTCAGAAAATTCCTGAAGGAATTTCGTCAGATATTTATGAATGTATCCAATATATTTCAAGAAACACCAACCGGAGTCTGTCAGTAAGTGACATCGCAGCTCATGTAAATAAAAACAGGTCTTATCTGTCCACGAAATTCAAAGCTGAAACAAGGATTAACATAAGTGAATTCATCATGAACAGGAAACTTGAAGAAGCCAGGAATCTGCTGTCATTCACTGATAAGTCAATCAGTGACATCAGTTACTATTTCTGTTTTTCAAGCCAGAGTTATTTTCAGAATATGTTCAAGAAAAAGTATGGAATAACCCCAAACGATTATCGTAATCAGTCAAAGCATTAAACAGGAGTAGAAAATGATTATCAGTGTCAGCAGACGAACCGATATCCCGGCATTTTATTCAACATGGTTTTTAAACAGAATCAATGAAGGTTTTGTGCTTGTGAGAAATCCCATGAACTACCATCAGGTCAGTAAGATACAATTGACACCTGATGTGGTGGACTGTTTTGTTTTCTGGACAAAAAATCCAGGCCGCATGATTCCTCATCTTGATAAACTTAAGCGTTACCAGTTCTATTTCCAGATTACAATCACTCCCTATGGCAGTGATATAGAAAGAAATGTTCCTAAAAGGGATCAGGTCATCGACTCATTCAGAAGATTATCTGAGAAAATCGGAAAAGAAAAAGTGATCTTTCGATATGATCCCATCCTCTTAACAAATGAGCTTACCTTCAAATATCATCTTTTACAGTTTGAATATATATCACAAAAATTAGCCGGTTACACCGACTTATGTATCATCAGCTTTATTGATGACTATATGAAGATAAGAAAAAACATGAAAGCCCTCAATCAGATTGAGATTGATGAGAAGACCATGTTTGAATTAAGTAGAGAACTGGTAAAAACAGCAAGCAAATATAGGATTAATTTGAAAACATGTTCTGAAAAGATTGATCTCTCCTCCATTGGTATCGAACACGCCAGTTGTATTGATGACAAGCTCATCTCAACAATCATCGGACAAGCCATCCATGTTGAGAAGGATAAGAACCAGCGTGAATCCTGCGGCTGTGTGACAAGTATTGATATTGGAAGCTATAACACATGTGAACATGGCTGTATTTACTGTTATGCCAACGATAGTGAAGAAACAATTGTAAAAAAAATCAATAAGCATGATGTGGATTCACCATTTTTGATTGGAAATCTTGAACCTGAAGACAGAGTTACAGAGCGGAAGATGGATTCATTAATAGAAGCACAGTTAAGTTTCATTAAAAAAGATAGCCTATGATATCATTAGGCTATCTTGTCAATTACAGTATTTAATTATTGCTATTTCAGTCCCAGACGGTCTCCATAGTGTTCAATCACGTATTCAAGATCTTTATCGCCTCTTCCTGATAAGTTAATCAAAATAGTTCCTGTCTTCATTTCCTTTGCCAGTTTCATGGCATAAGCTACCGCATGGGCACTTTCAAGAGCTGGAATGATGCCTTCTAATTTTGATAATACTGAAAATGCTTCAATCGTTTCATCATCAGAGGCTGTTTTGTAAATGACTCTTCCCAAATCATGTAAATATGCATGCTCAGGTCCGACTGATGGATAGTCAAGACCGCTGGCAATTGAATACACAGGAGCAGGTTCACCTTTTTCATCTTTTAACATGATGGAGTTGAAACCATGCATGATTCCTTCTGAACCATAGGTCATGCTGGCTGCATGTTCTCCCATTTTGGTTCCTATGCCTAAAGGTTCTACACCATATAACTTAACCGGATCATTTAAGAAAGCTGACATTAGCCCTATGGCATTAGACCCTCCCCCGACACAGGCGACAACCGCATCCGGCAGTTCACCTGTCATGTCAAGAAACTGTTCTCTGGCTTCAATTCCTACGACAGACTGGAAGTCACGGACCATCATCGGAAACGGATGCGGGCCTACGACTGAACCGATACAGTAAATGGTATCTTCAAACTCACCCATATAGGCTTCAAAAGCGGCGTCAACTGCTTCCTTAAGCGTTTTCAGTCCATGTGATACAGGAATGACACGAGCTCCCAATAACTTCATACGGGAGACATTAGGCGCTTGTTTGGCAATATCTACTTCGCCCATGTATATATCACATTCAAGTCCGAAATATGCAGCGGCGGTGGCTAGTGCCACACCGTGCTGTCCAGCACCTGTTTCTGCAATGATTTTCTTTTTACCTAAGTATTTGGCTAATAGGCCTTCACCCATGCAATGGTTCAGTTTATGAGCTCCTGTATGATTCAGATCTTCTCTTTTAAGATAAATCTGGCAGTTGCCGATTGAATTTGAAAGTCTCTCACAGTGACAGACCGGTGTAGGTCTTCCCTGAAACTCTTTTCTTATTCTTCTTAACTCACTGATGAATTTAGAACTTTTGCATATTGCCTGATAAGCAACGGAGATGCGTTCAAATTCCTCTACTAACTGCGGTGGAATGTATGCTCCGCCATAAGTTCCGAAATACCCGTTTTTGTCTGGTGTTGTTTTTGCATAGGTTGCAAAATCCACATTTTTTTCTAACATTTTTCTTCCCCTCTTTCTACTGAATCATCTCTAAAGGATGATTCCTCTGCTCTTCTTAGTTTTGACGCAAAATAAAGACCCTTATCCAATCATAGGACAAGAGTCATCTCCTGCGGTACCACCTAATTTGATACAAAATAGTTTATCCTGTATCCACTTTCTTCCATACATTCATATGGTATTCATATAACGGTTGAATCATCCGTCAGATACTACTCACATGCATATGCTTTCATTCTGCCCTCATAAGTCCATTCAATCAGCCCATCTTATCGCAATTCCATCATCTGCGACTTTCTTTGAAGAGGAATCTTCTCTACTAGTCTTAGTCATCGGTTTCACTTTCTGACAAAAAGTCATTACTAATAGGCTACAATACATACCGGAATTTGTCAATTACTTATTGATATATCGCTGTAATTTTTACCATTTTTATCTGTCATATTTATTTCAGTTCGTAAAAATATCTTATTCTCCCCCCATAATGTGAACTGTCCCCTACAATGAAGGATACGCAGATTCTCATCGCATAATACTGATCAGGGAAACGGGCAGGATCTGTGTACTCACTTACATATCCCACATCCTCCTGATTACTGACACTGACATAATGAGTGGAGAATCCCATGTTCTTGTATGTTTGACCTTTATATTCCAAATAGCTGTCACTCCCGCTGCTGCTCGAGAAAGTAGCCGTGCACACACCGTCACCTTCTTTGATTTTACTGTCAAGCTGCATTTTTATGTTTACTTCAAGTTCTTCATTCTGCTTATATTCCTGTTTGAGATCTGTGAATGTGCCGCTGTATTTGATCTCACCTTTATAGCTCCATCCGTTTTCTCCTCCGTCATACCACTTCCCGACTGTTCCGCTGTATTCTCCCTGTGATATGTTACCGATACTCTGATAGAATTTTCCCGAACCGGAATCATAGGTATGATCTACCTGCTCCGTTTCCACACCGACCAGTACCCATTTCAGTACTCTGTTCGCCGGTTTCTCTTCTTCAATCACAGTGATTTCTTTTGAACCTTCCGCTACCAGGTTTCCTTTACTGTCCTTGACAGTGATATCTGCATAGTAGATTCCTTTTTCACTGCTTGACAGGATGACCTTGTCACCATCCTCACTGTTTACTTCCATGACATCCGTATCAGACGTCCATTTAAGATCATATCCTTTCGGGAATCCTTCTAATTTCTCACAGAAGGCAGTCAGTTCAAACTCCTCATCAGGATACACATACAGTTCTCCGCCGGGAGTGATGTCTACCTGTTCCAGTCCCTGTTTCACTTTAATGCTCAATTCACCATAAGCGATAATCTCTGTCATCTCTGAATCCCTGTAGCAGGTGACAGTGATGTCATACTCATCTTCAATATCATATTTAGTCCGTATGCTGGTGATCCCGTCATCACTGTAATTCTTATTGTTTCCCATAGTCCATGCATAATAGTATTTCTTGTCATAGGCTACACTGAATATAATATCTTTGTTTGTGGTCAATTCATCTTGATCTGCAGTAATCGTCAGTACATCAGGGAGGCCAAGCATCACCCGCTGATTGGCAATAAGCGTACGTCCGCCATCAGTGACATCATACAATCTGACTGCAGCAAACCCTAAGTATTCCTTGTCATACTCATGTCTGGTACTGACTGAGACTGTTTTTTTGAAATCAAGTTGCTCTGTTTCTGTTTTTCCATCTCCAAAATCCCACTCCACTTCAAGTTTCTTTGCGAAATCAAAGACCTTATAAAACTTGGCTGTGTATTTGATGCTTTTTCCTGGGACAATCTTCACAGTATCAGGTTTAAGCGATGTCTTAATTTCCTCAAGTACAAATGTCCCTTTTTGCTGGGTATCCGCAGTTTGATTGCTGTTTGAGACTTTGATCATGGCAGCTTTATTACTCTTGTCAAAAGTCAGAAGTGACGGTAAAGCCTGTTCTCCGTCAATCACTTCACTTGTCATTGTATATAGTGAGTTATTGCGGTGAGACAATGTTTTTTCATCATATCCGCCGGCAAGCATGGCAACGTCCATGTCGATGAATTCATTCTTTTTACCTGTAGTTCTGAGATAGTAGATCACCGATTCTTTCTCCATCGGTATAGCAGGTTGCACCGCAAAATAGTTCAAAGCATTTTCTGACATAAGATAGTTGACTTCAAGCGCCTTATCAGCCACATTCCCGCTTAAGAGCTTCACAATTTTATTATAGTGTGCAGGAATAAAACCAATGACTTTTTCACTCAGGTTACCATCACCGCCTAAAACCAGGTAATCCCAGAATTCTCCATAAAGATCGGGCATGGTTTTCCCGGTAATGGATGTCAGATACTCAGTCAGTGCATAATTGATGGCTCCGTCAGCATCTACAATGGTTTCAAACATGCTTTTGAAGGTGGCATTGCTGTGTTTGATCATATAGTCAAGGAACACACTCATGCCATATTCCTGAGCATCTCCTTTTCTGGTATAGATATCATAGCTTTTATCTGCAAATGTCTTGTTATACATGGTTTTAACATCAATCTGATTGGCAATGTGGTAAGCTGCATATTCAGCAGTCGCTTCAAGCACCCACATGTTCTTCTGACTCTGTTCGGATATCATGGCAAACCAGCCGATGCCATACATGGACAGGTTTTCAATCTGAAACGCATGAAACAGTTCATGGGCTGCCATTATGTTGAAATCCTCTTTGTCATCAAATGTAAGGGGAAACTTGATGTAAGCATCAGCCAGGAAAGAAGTGATGTCCTGTACGGTCTCACCTTCAGCAAAATCCATGTTGACATAATTCATATTAGTCAATGTCACCTGTGCAGCGTTCAGGAATTGACCAATCGCTGAAACTCCCACAACAACAGGGATGGAAATTCTTTCAGCTGCTTCGTCGATGTTCTTGGGATATGGTCTGTTATAGATCTGTTTGGCATCTTCCAGCGCTTTTTCATAATCAGGCAGTTTGACAAACCCCTTCTGTTTTCTGTTTACCAGATTAACCGCCACGGTTTTCATTATTTCAATGGCTTTCCTGTTATTATTGGCATAAAAAGTTTCCCACCCGTTCGCTTTTAACGCATCTGAGCAGTAAATCTCAAAGACTCTGTCAAGTTCTCCACCCAGCATGTCTGCGAATTCTTCTGCTGAATAGTCAGAAGAACCGATAATCCCCAGCGCTTTATTCGGAATATCAATCGAAAAATATTTTGATTCATAGGTACTTCTGTAACTTCCTTTTGTAACTTTGACAATGGCTTTCAGTGAAAAATGATCAGTTGCTCCTGTAATGAAACCGTCACCTCTGACAATCATGTTTTCATGGAGTAATTCCCAGATCAGTTTTTCCTGATTCCATGTGGCAATGCTGTAATCGCTTACCTCTTCCCCGTCTTCCAATGAAAAACTGATTGTGACATAGTCATTTAGAAGATGAGTATCTGATTTCAATGACACATCATAAGCTTTTAAAACGGTGAAATCTTCATCATATGATGGTGGTATGTTTTCAATGCTGCTTATGATTAACTCATCATTTTCAGGCAGTGTGTTTCCCGGAATGATGACAGAGATACTGTCATCTTTGCTTTCTATCAGGTTCGGTTCATCAATTTTCTTTATTTTCTGGCTGACCAGTTTGTCAAGTTTTATCTCCAGAATATCAAATTTGAAATCACTTTTAAACTGCTTGTCTCCGTCATGGATGACAAAAGGACCATTTTGTTTCTCATCAGAAACAACAGCCACTATCTCGCTTTCTGACCAGCTGATGACTGTCAGTTCACTTCCCTTAATCATTACCCCTTTAGCAGGACTGTATTCGCCGAAGCCTGTCCCTTTTATCGATAAGACGGTTCCTATTGTACCGGTGGACTGACTGACCTCGGAAATCACTGCTTCCATATCTCCGTCATAATGATTAAGCAGCCCCGGAATGATTAAAACAGAAGCAATGATGATCATCGCTATGAGTATGATGATTACCGGAATTTTCATATTGACATGCTTTTTCTCCGGATTGCAGTTTTTGCAAGCCTTCCCGTCTTTAATTGGTGATCCACACTGATTACAGAAATTCCCCATTTTATTTCCCCTTGAATTTTTTTGCCCTGTCATTTATTATATGAAAAATATGTCATGTTGGCTACTGAAAAAAGGAATTTTCTCATAATTTACATTTTCCCTGATTTATATGATGCTTAAACCTGAGCATCTGCTGTACTCATATGAAATGATTTCATTTGACTTGGTTTTCAGATAGGCCTCTTCTTTATGCATCATGGCAATGATTTCACTGGTGTCCATGTTTTTGAAATAGTCAATGACTAGGTCAATCACCATTTTTTCGTTTTTACTAAGTCTGATACTGTTGATGCTCTTTTTACTCTTGATCAGATAACCGATATCTGTTCCCATCAAGACTTCTTTGATTTCTATGTTTTTGAGTCCGACGATTTCATCATAGGCTATCGGTAAAGCGCCATATAGCATATGTTGATATACCAGTCCGGTTATGGAGACTCTGTACTTTCTGAAGAAAATAAAGTCACAGTACCAGAGCAGTTTCATCAGTTTAACCTTAAACAGGTTTGTCACATGATAAGCCATATATGAAATGACATCTTCGATTTTATCAATATCAATAAGTTTATTCCCGTTTAAAAGACCAGGTTTGCTATATTTCATATACCGGTAATACACTTCCTGCTTCTTGAAAAAAGACAGGTCACCTTTGTCTATTTCATTCTGTATACTTTTTTTAATCAGTTCATGATTTTCAGGTTCAAATCGCTTCTTGTTCCTCTGTAAGCTTTCATAAGCAAACAGCGGATTCTCATCTGCCATTCGCATGATATGGTCATAGGTATAATCCTGGATCATCTTACTCTCATATCTGGTAACGGTGGTATCACCGAATCCAAGCATTCTTGAAAACTCGCTTTGAGTGAGGTGGTATTTTTCTCTTATCTTCTTTATGTCTTGACTGGTCAAAAGACTTGAATCTTTTCGGTAAGCATCCCTTGCTTTTAATAAGTTCTCATCCATCAATTTCACTGGAACAAATTCATTATCACCCGCAGTATCCGGACACCGGCAGTATTTCTCCATAAACTCCACTGATTTCTCTTTAATCACAGAAGCGGCTTTACGACTTAAAAGCAACACTTCATGCTGCTTATTGCATATCGGACAATCAATCATTAGTACATTCTTTTTCATCTTTCCCTCCATTTTCCTGCAAATTAAAAAAAGTCATTTTACAATATTGAAACTGTCAATTGATGTTTGTCAGGCTTCTCATGTGTAGAATATTGTATCTCTGTTTTAAGATAATCACCATGAAATATAGGTTAAATGGCAATTAAAAAGCAGGAGGTTTCTAGCTCCTGCTTCTGTCTTTTATCAGCTTTTCTGCTCTTAGTCTGAATTTGTCACAAAGTCAACAATCGGAGTGACATCTGAAAGTGAATGAGGGTGATGGTCACATCCTTTTTTTATATATACTTTTATATCAGCACTTAACTCTCGATATCTTGCTACAAAAGGTGCTCCATTTTCCTCATAGGGCACTGTACCGTCACAATCACCCGTCACCAGTAGAACCGGTATCTTTTCTTTAGCAAGTATTGTCGCTCTGCCTAACTGATTATGGCTGTATGTTAATGCTGTCTTTTCATTAAAACCATAGCATCTGAGACATTCTTCCCATGTTTCTTTTGAGCTTCTCACTTTAGGCCAGCTCTGCATGTCAATCACAGGTGCATCTAAATATATAGAAGCTACTTTTTCGGGATAGGCAACTGCATAATTGACTGCGTAAAGACCTCCCCTGCTGAATCCGAAAAGAACTGTCTTATGGTATAACTTAAATTCCTTTTCAATATATTCCTGAAAACCAGCCATTAAATTCACTGCATCAGGACTGCCGTACTGATTGCTTATCTTATAGTAAACAAGGTGCCATCCCAGTCTGACAAGTTCCATATCAGCCTGATCAAAATCTCCCAGGAACTCTGTCCTCCAAATCCATTTATAGCCTTTAACAGGTTTTTCCGGCAGGATGACATAACCCTGATAACCATTCAATTTAAATTCAATCATCTGATACCCTTTATATTTACTCTCGCTTCTGCTATTCATTGCATTACCTCAATTCATGGTTAAAAAGCCTGTTATTCTGACAACAGTATACCTTATTTCTTCTTTCCAGTTAATTGTTTTTACAATAAAAAACTGCCTGATTTCTTTGATCAGGCAGCCATCATTATTGTAAGCTATTCTATTCCGGCAGCGATTAGCAGTTCAATCTGAACCTTCCCTCTTTCGCTGACGACTTCATCAGTCAGTGTAAAGTTGTTTCTTTCCAGAATGGCAATATATGGTGCCATGATTACTGCGACATTACTGTCAGTGGTATTTGACAAAACAGTGGTATAGATTGTCTTGGCATCGTCATTCATCATATGACTCTCATAAAAGAATGCAGGTGTATTATCAGCTCCGTAGAGCAGGAAATACACATATCTTGCATACTGTTGTCTCATGACATCAAGTCTTGGTGAATCACTGTAGGTGCTGATGTATGCTTCCTGTGATAAAAGTCTGTCAAGTATATCGGCATAGGTGATGTAGAGTCCTGCATCTTTAGCAGCAGGGCTGTCTGTTTCCACAGCCATGATATCAATATATTCCTTATATTCATCTGTCAGGTAATCACTGTACTTTTTGTAGAAGGAATAATCGACCACAGGGAAAAAGCTGCCTTCTGATGTTTCCACTTTATAACCGGTTTCCAGCATGGAAGCAGTCAGTGCCTTGATATCCGGATCTTCTGATTCATAGATATCAGTGATTAAGAACTGTCTCTGATAAATCTCAGACATTCTGCTCTGTATCGTGTTATCACCGAAAAACTGCGCTTCTATCATGAACAGCTGATTTTTCTGTATGCTTTCAAATTTTCCGATCATCATAGATGCCTGCTGTTCTGATACCTTTGAAATATTCTCATCAATAAAAACCAGCAGTTCCTGAAGTATCATATTGTCATCAGCCATAGCATAAAAATCGTCCATGATTTTTGTGTTTTCAATCACAGCAGCAGTCGGTGAAGGTGCCACGGTATTACTTGGTGAGCCGGTTTTTTCAACCTCACTTTGCTGACAGCTTACTGCAAATATGAGCATGAATATCATCATATAGATTAATAATTGTTTTTTTATCATTTTTTCTCCTTGTACATTCTGTCTATTTGACGTTTACCGATGTATTAAGTTCCATTTTCAGTTTTCATTGATAATCTGGCCAAGTTCAGATGGTTTAGTAATCATGTAATCAGGATTTCCTGTCTGAAGAAGTTCCACATGGTCGTATCCCCATGTAACTGCCACGACCTTGATCCCAAGCTTCTTGCAAGCCACGATATCTCTTAATTCATCACCTACATAGACAATATTCTCTTTTTCAAGGCCAAGTTTTCTGATATGTTTTCTGATGGCATGCTGCTTGTTGAAAACAGAGGCTCTGCCGCTGATATGCTCAAAAAACTCTAGCCCGTGCACTTTCAGAAACTTTTTTATGTTTGTTGAATTATTGGAAGATACAATGCTCATATGAGCATTCTGTTCTTTTAATGCAATCAGTTCCTCTTCCACTCCTTCAAACATATGGGCTGATTCAATCAGTTCCTCATACATTTTAAGTGCTTTATTGACTAATCCCGGAAAACGGTAAAATTTGACTTTAGCTGCCTTAAGACGCTGCTTGACAGAAACCAGTCTCAGTTCTTCCACCTGTTCAGGTGTGAACTGCACAATACCGTTTTCTTTGGCAAGTTTCAGATAGACTTCATAATACAGTGCTCCTGTATCTGCAAGTGTTCCGTCAAAATCGAAAATGATTGTCTTAGCCACATGAATCTCCTTAGTGTTTTCTTCTATTATATGCCGAAATGGATTAAATTACTTCAGTTAATTATGGATTTCTAAAATCACATTACCTCTCTCATATATCTATTTATTTCCTCTGTTTTTCTCCCGTTTTCGTAGAATTTCATATACATTTAATTTATTTGCCATCAGCTA
>JAFGUQ010000207.1 GCA_016938455.1 Clostridia bacterium | reverse complement strand
GCTTGATACTGACTGTTTGCTAAACTTTATCAGGTCGGGACTTCCACCCGACTATATTCTACGCACCGAACTGGCGCACTCCTTATAAAGATAGTATACCAACTTTATGCCAATTCGTCAACACTTTAACAACTTTTCAAACAACTTAACAACATTTTTGCAATATTTAACGAAGTTTACCAACAACTTACAGCTTTATTACAACTAGTTGTTAAGTTTATAAAACTTGTATTTCCAAATTAAGATTAATCAAGATTTTTGTATCATATCAATATCACAATAAGTTGAAAATTGTCCATTGATCAAATTAAATACTGTTTGCAGTAACCTTTAGCATACAAGTAAACTATCGGCAATCATTCCCACTCAATGGTTGCCGGAGGCTTAGATGTGATGTCATACACAATTCTGTTGATATGTCCTACTTCATTAATGATTCTGTTAGATACTTTTTCAAGCAGATCATATGGAATCCTGGCCCAGTCAGCAGTCATGAAATCAGTAGTGGTTACGCCACGAAGCGCCAGCATGCTGTCATATGTTCTTTCATCCCCCATTACTCCGACACTTCTCATTGAAGTAAGTACTGCGAAATACTGATTGATGCTCCTTCCAAGACCTGCATTCTTTATTTCTTCTCTGAAAATCCAATCTGCATCTCTTAATATATCCAGTTTTTCCTTGGTGATGGCTCCGATGATTCTAATGGCAAGGCCCGGTCCTGGAAAAGGTTGTCTCCAGACAAGGTCTTCAGGAATATTCAATTCCAGTCCCGCTTTTCTGACTTCATCTTTGAAAAGACTTCTGAGCGGCTCGATAATTTCTTCAAAATCTACATGATCAGGTAATCCGCCTACATTATGATGGCTTTTAATCACTGCAGCATCCCCTGCTCCGCTTTCAATGACATCGGGATAAATGGTTCCCTGCACCAGAAAGTCGACTTTACCTATTTTTTTAGCTTCTGCTTCAAATACCCTGATGAACTCCTCACCGATGATTTTTCTTTTAGCTTCAGGATCTTCTACACCAGCTAATGCATTAAGGAACTGATCTTCACAGTTCACTCTGATCAATTTAATATCAAACAGGTTTCTGAATACTTTTTCAACCTGATCTCCTTCATTTTTTCTTAACAGACCATGGTCAACAAAAATGCAGGTCAGCTGATTACCAACCGCTTTATGAATCATGACAGCAGCGACTGATGAATCCACTCCGCCTGACAGTGCACAAAGCACTTTTCTGTTTCCCACTTTTTCTTTTATTTTCTTGACTGTCTCTTCCACATATGCACTCATCTGCCAGTCACCTTTTGCTTTACATACCTTGTACAGGAAATTTTTTAACATTTTATTCCCTTCAGGTGTATGATTGACTTCTGGATGAAACTGAACGCCATATAATTTCTTTTCGCTGTTTTCAAAAGCACAATTGGGGCAATTGACACTGTCCGCTGTAACTTTGAAGCCTTCCGGAGAGTGATTGACATGATAAGTATGGCTCATCCAGCAGACGGTATCCTTATCACATGAATCAAATAATACCGATTCATTCAGCTTGACTTCCACCCGTCCATATTCTCTTTGCGATGCTTTCTTGACTGTGCCTCCAAGTAAATGAGCCATCAACTGCATTCCATAGCAGATCCCAAGAATGGGAATGTTTAAATCAAATATGGCTTTATCATACATAGGAGCATCATGATTAGTCACCGAAGCAGGACCACCTGTAAAGATAATCCCGATAGGATTCTTTTTTCTAATGTCTTCAATACTGATGGTATAGGGTACCATTTCGCAATATACATTATGTTCACGAACACGTCTGGCAATCAGCTGATTATACTGACCCCCGAAATCTAACACTAAAACTAACTGGTTCTTCATGAATGTCCTCCAGATAAATATTTACCACATTATACAGTATCCATATTGGATATTAAAGAACTTTTTTGTCTTTCTTCGCTTTTACATCAAGAGAAACACCTACAGCAGACCCAAGGCACAATCCCGCGGAAATCATAATAGGCATATTATCTGATGCGACTCCCAAACCTGCACCGATGGCGATACCGACTGACAGAAAGATAGCCATGTAATGACCCTCGTCAACCAGTTTATGAACTCCAAGCATATGCCCTTTCAACTTCTTTAAATCATTCAGATAACTTTGATCATTATAATGAACTTTCCTAACGATATTCTCAAGAACCTCATGATTATTTCTGCAGATGTCACAATTTTCTTGAAATTCATCTGTTCTCTCGATAATTCTCTGAAGTAAATCCAATTTACTTTTTCTGATTTCTTTTTCAGGCAAGTCTTCAATGATGTCAATTAATTTTTCCTGATAATTCTTATCTTCATTCATAACTTTCCCCTTAGGTTATATTGTATCTAGTAGGTAACTGATTTTTCCTTATGTATATTTTCTCATATTTCAGTCTGTTTTTCTACCCGGAATTTCCAGTTCATGTACCGGAGGGTAGCATAATACTGTTAAATCGCTCTGATGATATTAAAAATATTTAATAGAATAATAATACCTACCACCAGATTGAACACTTTCTTTATATGATTGACATGTGTCTTTTTCAGCAGGAATGTTCCTAACAAACCACCTGCAATCCCTCCCGGTATCATATAAACCAGCATTTCAAGATGGAATGAGGAAAACCCGGATGTGAAAGTTATGGCTGAGAGCTTTGAAAACTGAGATAGGAGAATGACAAAGATGGAACTGACTGTCAGCTGCTTGGTATCCATTTCTAAAAAGAGGTGAAGAACAAATACATTGATCGGTCCACCGCCTACTCCTAAAAATGAAGAAGTGGTTCCAAGAAAAATCCCGACAAGAATAATTACGAAAACATTCTTCACATAATGTGATCTGATTCTGCTTTTAAAAAGGACAACCACCAGTAAGAGTGCCAGGATACCTGACTGCATGATAACAATGTTTCTGCTGATCATTGTTGCTGTGACAAAGAAAAGAAGCTCTTTTCCTAATAAACCTCCTATGATTGATCCGACAGCCAGAAAAACAAGATTTTTACTGAGCTTGAATCCGTTGATTGAATTCTGAGTAAACGAAACAGCTGCCATTGAAAAAATGGTAACTGATGATAATATGTTAATGGAACTGACATCATAAGTAGAGAAAGCATCCAGAACAGGTTTGATGATGACTCCTCCTCCTATCCCTGTCATGCCTCCGATGATTGTCGCTATTAATGCTACCAGTAAATAAAGCATACCCATTTATGTCATCCTTTTTGCTATTTCCACCATTCTATCATAAGAATAATTAAAGAAGTTGTAATTAGCCTCACAAAATTCATTTAAATTGTCAAATCGCTCTCTTTTGCATCCGTTTCTGCATAACGGGTACCATTTGCAATGCCTGCATTTTTTATTGACAACCAGTGATTCCTGAATAAATTCAGTTGTCTTTTCACTTTCAGCCATTTCTCTCAGACTGTTTTCGTGAATGGTTCCAATCCTATAGTCATCTGTTACATAAAAGTCACACGGATATACTGACCCGTCAGCTTCGATGACAAACTGGCAGGAGCAAAAACCATTCATGTTACATGATTCAGGCGGATGTCCTGCAATCATAGCCACATAATTGTCAAAATATCTGATGGAAACAATATCTCCCTTCATTATATCCTCATACCAGATGTCAAAGATGTCCTTTTGAAATTTCAGGTACCTTTTCCATGTCAGTGAATATTCATTTGTCCCCTGTCTCTGATGCAAATCATCAAGGCAGTTTATAAACTGAATATACCTGATCTGATGATTTTTGAAAAACTGATACACTTTCTTGCCATATCTTGCCAGTTCACCTGTGACCACACAAAGCACATTATATGGCACTTCATGAACATCAAAGAGACTTTTTGTCATCATGACTCTGTCAAAAACATGTTGTCCGGTGGTATCCTTTCTGTATAGATTATTCAGAAAATCGGGTCCATCCATTGAAAGCCCAACCAGATAATTATATTTTTTAAAATATTCACACCAGCTTTCATCAATGACTAAGCCATTGGTCTGGAAAGCTCTGTTGACTTTAATACCATCAGCATTGTATCGATGAACATATTTTTCAAATTCCATATAGAAACCCAATCCGCATAGAGTAGGTTCACCTCCCTGAAAAGCAAAGGTGATGCTCTCAGTCGCTTCCGTAAAAGCTTTCTTCACAAGAATCTCAAGTGTTTCTAGTGCCATGAGACCATAATCTCTCTGAGCTCTTTGTTCAGTCAGTGAATGATAAAAGCAGTAATCACATCTCATATTACAGTTTCCGGAAGCTGGTTTTATTAGAAGGTTGATATGATTCATCTGGTATATCCTTTCAAATCCGGAACTGAACCAGGTCCGTCCTGAAAGAGATATCCTTCATCAGGACTTTGAAACGGAATCTTCTTTCCATATTTCCTGAAATCACCATGGTCAAGTACTTGAAAATATCCGTCTTTTTCAAACTTATCAATCAGTATCCTTTTCAGATCATTCATATTACTTTCACAGTCAGGATTTAACGCTAGATTGACACTTTCTCCTTTTTCTGCAGCGCTGTCAAAGAACCACTCTTTATCATCAGGTGCTGAATAAATATATTTTCTGTTTCCCTGTTTAATCATGTAGGTTCCAAATTCACCGGTGTTGAACTGGCTGATTACAGCTCTGTCATCAGAAAGGTTATAAAGGCTGTTCCCTGCGAGTTGAAATGCATCAGGAATATCAAGCTCATCAAGAATGGTCGGAAACAAGTCAACCAAAGAGCAGTTCGCATGTGAGCATGCACTTTCTTTTTGATTGGCTGCTTTCACAATCAAAGGGATTCTGACTGCGCCATCATAAAAGCATCTTTTACCGAAGCAATGATAATCGCCAAGCATTTCTCCATGATCTGATGCAAAAATAATCATGGTGTCATCCATCAGGTCATTGAGTTCCAGGTAATCCATGATTTTCCCGATCTGGCAGTCAACATGAGAAATACACGCATAATAGTAGGCTTTCATTGTCTTTAACAGATTCTGATCAGTCCCCTTGTCTCTTCCTTTATATCTGTTCTGTATTTTATTCCAGTAGGTCTGTCTGGTCTCATCATCATCGTTCATTATCGGCAGTGGCATGTCATAGGCACGATAGAGTTTATTAAATGGAACAGGTGCTTCAAACGGCGGATGAGGTTTGATAAAGCTGCTCATCAGAAAAAAGGGTTTTTCAGTATTTCTGGAGGTTAGAAAGTCAATGGACCGATCCGCCACCCAGGTACTGTGATGAAGTCTGTCCGGAAGTTGAGAAGGCTGTGGAATATAGTACATTTCACTTCTGACACCGTGCGGGTCTTTAACATGACCATACCCGTTTGTTAAAAGAAAATCTTTATAATCATCCTTTTTCCCATTGTCAATTTCCTCTGATGAATCAAGATGATCAAACCCGAACAAGTCATCATCCTTGAACATGAAATGCATTTTCCCTGCTCCATGTGTCTGATAACCATGTTCTTTCAGCACATGCATGATACTGGTAAGCCCCCCAGGCATGATTTCATTTTTTGTACATTTCGTCTGGTGACAGTATTTCCCTGTCAGCATTGAGAGTCTTGCTGAAACACACACCGGAGATGGTGTATATGCATTTGAAAACCATGTACCGACTGATAAAAGCCTGTCAAGGGCAGGCGTCTTTATGACAGGATTCCCCAGAGAGCCGATTGTGTCGAAACGTTGCTGATCTGTAAAAAACAGTATGACATTTTTCATTTCTTTACCACCTGATAAAAATTATATCATCTTCTTGTATGATTTTCACAGAAAACCTTTGATTCTTTTTTAAAGCTGTCAGATGGTCCCCCTGTAAATACATTCAGGAGGATGAGTGACTTTTACAGTCTCTTGATCAACTTCAATTGATATATCACCATAAATGGTAGGGATAACCGCTTTGATATGGTTGACATGTAACAGTTTAGGACTTACTGTGAATTCACGGTATGCCAGGTCTTTCATTTGAAGTCCCAGTATATATTTAATCAGTATGGTCAGCGGTCCGCCGCTCCATGCATGATTGTAAGTCCCAAATACATGAAAATCTTCCCACATGGTACTGTTTAAGCTTTCTGCCATGGCATGATACCTGTTAAGCATCCGCTTCATTCCCGCTTCATGCTCCTTATTCTGAAAAAGGGCTTCAAGAATATAATATTCAAAATATGGGGTGGCGCGATAGACAGATTCAAGGACATGAACTACCTTGTCATAAGCTTCAGGCTCAACCAGTCCAGAAAGAAGTGCGATGCCATTGGCCCTGTCATCGAGAAATTCTCCCGTCCTGTATCCATCGCCTTTAAAATATTTCTGGTGAAAGTAACTTCTGATATGGTTCATTCTCTGAATTAAAAGTGTTTTATCCGAATCTATATGCAGGATTTCCGCCATTTCATAAACCGACTTCAACGCATAATAAACCCAGCATACTTCAATGATTTCCCTGTCAACATGCTCTCCATGATCACACCAGTACCAGTTTCCTTTTCTGGATACCAGCTGATTGTTTTCATCAAACTGCCATAACATAAGATATTCCAGAGAAGGCTGGTATGCTTTTTCAATGACAGCTGCATTCCCGGTGTTTTTGTAATAGGTCATGATCATACCTATGGGAGATATGGCATTAAGAGACTGAGTCACCAGTTCACCGCTGTGAGAACCAGGCACATTGCCTTTCAGAATATGATTTTCTCTGAAATTAATAAAATCATTTATCGCTTTTTCAGTCAGCAGGTCCGCACTTCTTCCAAGAGAGTAAAAAACCTGCGGTATCTGTGATGAGACATCACCGATCCACTGCCCTCTTTCCCTGTCGGGGCAGTCCATATAGTTATCTCTCATGCAGGCATAAAGCGTTCGCTGGCTTTTGCTGTACAGATTATTGAGTACTTCATCATCACAGGTAAAAGATCCTGCTAATGTTGTATCATATCCGCTTTCACGATATTTGATATATTCCACTTTCACATCTTTCGGAAAGGTGAATATCACTTTCTCTCCAAAAAACCAGTTGAACGCTTCAAATTGAGCCACTCCTTTTTTAGTGAGATATTCCACTCTGTGGCCACGATAGGTATGATGTTCATCACCGGGACCTCCATGGACCTCATAGCGGTCTGTCCTTATATCAATCATCTCTTTATCATGAGGACTGTCAATCATGAAAGCAGGTGTGACCTGACACCCATATGGCAGTATGCCGATATATTCATTGCATGACTCTTTTTCATTTATGATGATATCTTTGAAATTCTGCAGCCCTCCCTGCCTGAAAAGAGGGACAGGTCTTTTATATAATTCCCCGCAGGAAACATTTTCATGAACCGTGGCATGTTCAAAGGGAACCTCATCAATATCAACGGTCTCGTCATACCCTATATTGTATCCTCCATACAGGTATGACGGATATGGTTCTTTCGTATTGATATAGCCAAGATGCCTTTTCACCATCCATGACTGGTCACTTCCTGTAATTTCCCCGTCGATACTGATATCGCAGATAAGATAGGCTTGTGTGCTGTCAATACTGTTTCGTCCCTGATTACCGAAATACCAGACTAATATTTTAATGAAGTTGATTCCGACTTTAAGGTAACCGGAAATGTCAATCTCATCATAATAGCCGGCTCCAGGTGCAGGTCCTCTATGAAGACCACCTTCAAACACGGCAAGCACATCATTAATCCAGAGATAGTACTTGGTATCTACTGCTATATCCATTATAGCTGAAACAGGAATCCTGGTGACAGACATTTGATAACTGAAAATCATCCAGGAATTTTTCCTGCGATGATCGCTGTCCCAAATATGTTTTCCCTTGAATACATGCTCCATATATGCATTATAGAGTAATTTTTTAAAAATGAAAATATAAATATAGTGAACGCTGAAATTTGATATAATAAATAAGAAGAGAGTAAATGAAATGATAAACAAGCCTTTAAAAGAACCCTTTGACTATATCGACCCCGCTATTGATACAGGAAAACCTAAACCAAGATGGGTCTTTTTCCAGTCTGCCAGTCTTCCTTTCGGTATGGTACAGTTAAGCCCTGATACAGATTTAGAAGGAACCTGGGGAGTCGGCTATCGATATCACTCAAAAAGGATCAGATGCTTTTCTCATGTGCATCAGTGGCAGCTGAGTGCAATCGCTGTCCTGCCAGGCTCAGGTGATATCCCATTTGAGAAGGGATACCGGTTTTCTCATCGGGATGAAATCGTGAAACCGGGTTATCACAAAGTCAATTTAACAGATTGTAAAATAAAAGCAGAATTATCTGCAACACTCAGGACTGGTATCCATAAGTATACTTTTCAGGAAAAAAAGAACAAGTTCATTTTGCTTGATCTCATAAGGCGGCTGGGTCCTAGTGACATTGCATCACATGAAGTCATTTTGCTTGATAACCAGTCTCTTCACGGATATGTGGAAAACGCACCGACCATCAGACGACCAAAACCCTGCAGAATATTTTTTCATCTTGAGTGTAATGAACCCTTTGTATTGAAAGAAAAAGAAGGACTGTACTTTCTGACATTCACCAATGAATATATTAATGAAGTCACTCTGAAAATTGCCATTTCCTTTGTCAGCAAGGAAAATGCCAAGCTGAATATGGAAAGTGAAGTCAATCATTTTGATTTTGAAAAAGTAAAAGAAGAAGCAAAAAATGCATGGATAAAATATATCAGTGTAATCACCGTGAAAAGCAGTCATGAAAAACAGCTGATCAAGTTCTATACCGATTTATGGCGTACGGCTATGGGTGGTCACATCATCAGTGATGTAAACCATGAGTATATGGATATGACAGGAATTGATCCAGTAATCAGAAAAGCAGACAGTTATGATTTCATTTCAAATGCGGATATTTTCTGGGGTGCTCACTGGAGTCTGAGTCTTGTCTATGATCTGCTGTACCCTGAAATAAAAAGTGACTACTGTAAATCATTGATTCAGTTTTCAGAAAATGGCGGATATATTCCAAGAGGACCTTCAGGCGGGAATTATACCCATGTCATGATAGGCGCTCACAGCGGAAGTTTCATTGTTTCCGCATTCTATAAAGGAATCAGAAATCTTGACATGGATGCTGCCTATAAAGGAATCAGAGCCAATGCATTCACTGGCGGATTAATGTCAAAGTCAGGATATGAACATGACAGCTGTCTTGATGGAGGAATTGATGAATATATTGAAAAAGGATATATTCCTGCAAGAAAACCGAAAAGCCAGGGTTTTCACTGTGATTCTGCTTCTCAGACTGTGGAATATGCATTTGATGACTGGGTCTTGTCTAATCTTGCCAAAAGCATGAATAATAAAGATGATTATGAGTACTTTTTAAAAAGGAGTCAGAATTACT
>JAFGUQ010000206.1 GCA_016938455.1 Clostridia bacterium | reverse complement strand
GCTTGATACTGACTGTTTGCTAAACTTTATCAGGTCGGGACTTCCACCCGACTATATTCTACGCACCGAACTGGCGCACTCCTTATATCCATTGTATCAGCGTTGAAGCCCATGTCAGGCCTCCTCCGAAACCAACCAGTATAATCTTCTGACCACTTTTTATCTTACCGGAATCATAAGCTTCTGCTAAAGCAATAGGTATACTGGCTGATGAGGTATTCCCATATTCATCAAGTGTAATAATCACTTTTTCAATTGGAAAATTCATTTTACTGACAGAATTGTTTATGATTCTCATATTAGCCTGGTGGGGGATAATCCAGTCAATATCTTCAATTGAAAGGTCTTGCTCTCTTAGGAGCTTATTGACAGAATCGGTCATCGCATTGACTGCAAATTTAAAAACTTCCCGCCCTTCCATATAGATTACCTGATCTCTCTTGTTTTTTCTCTTAAAAAGCTCTTCTTCACTGAAGTGAGTACAGGGAATCGTTATGTTCTTATATTTTTTCCCATCTGCACCGATATCATATCCTAAAATACCAGGTTCATCCGAAGCTGTCAGTACGCAAGCACCTGCACCGTCTCCAAATAATACGCAAGTGTTTCTGTCTTTCCAGTCTACTACTTTTGAAAGTCCTTCACAGGCAACCACCAGAATATTTTTATACATTCCGGTCTGAATGAACTGATCAGCAACTGTCAGTGCATAGACAAATCCTGAACAGGCAGCATTCAAATCAAAAGCTGCAGCATTGACAGCATCAATTCCTCCTTGAATGATACACGCCATTGATGGTGTCAGGTAATCAGGGCTTTCTGTTGAAACAATGACAAGGTCTATCTCACTTGCTTCAATTCCTGAATTCTTTATCGCCTTTAATGAGGCCTCAATTCCCATATCTGAACTTGGTTTTTCTCTATCTAAAATACGTCTTCGTAAAATTCCTGTTCTTTCTCTTATCCATTGATCGCTCGTATCAACCATTTTTTCTAAATCATTATTATTGACAATATTGTCAGGAAGACAATATCCAAGACCAATAATAGTACCAAACTTTTTCATCAACAACTCCTCTCTGTTATGTTTTTATGACCAGGTAATAAAAACATTTTAATGCATTTGAAGCAAAAAATCAAGATAATTATTTGATGTCACGAAAAAACAGAATTCTGTATTATCAAATATTTTAAATGAATAGAAATTTTTTAATAAATCTATTATAATCCTATTATAGTCAAGGGGGGTCTCATGAAACTGTATCCGGGTTTTAAAAAAGAGTTTGATTCTGAAACCAAAAGGCAATTAATTCAAATCACATATGGAGATGCTTTTTGCTATCCTCTTTATTATTTTATCCCCTCAATAACTGACGATCAGAAATATATTGTATATCACCGATATGAAAAAGATGATGTACAGCTTTATGCCACTGATCTGCAGACTGGAGAAGTTAAAAAACTGACACATGCCAATGATGACAATCCTTCCTGGAAAATATGGTGTTCTCCGGTAAAAAGCGGTGTATTAGACCACAGGAGTGTGTTGAACACTATAACAAATGATGTTATTTACATCGAAAACAATCATGTTCATACTGTTAATATCAATTCTCTGAAAGACGAGATATTATTTTCACTCGCTGATGATCGACGTGCGACCGGTCAGAACTGTGTTACTCCAGATGGTAACTGGTTTGTATATATTCATACTGATCTTGCCCAGCATAATCGTATTTCTGATTTTAATAACTGGGATGAATATATCAGTAACCGTCATTTTGCCAAACAGGCTGTTTTAGCAGGATATAACCTTAAGACAGGTGAACATAGAGATATCCTAATCCTGGACGGCTACTTTCATCATGTTTTCCCATATGATAATTCTAATTTCATTCTAAATCATCCCCCGAATGAATCAGGCATGATGTTGACCTCATTAGAAGGAAGCTGGTATACCCATCTCAGAACACAACAGCGAGATGGTCGAAAAATATGTCACGCAGGAGCGACTTCCAGAGGGATTGTATACGAAGCTGCCAGCAGCCACACTGATAACATTGCCGGAATTTATAATCCTTTCAACCACCGTTTTTTTGAATTCAATCTCCCCGAAAACTTTGGATACACCCATACTGGAATAGATCCGGAAGGACTTCTCTTTTATTATGAAAACATCAATTATGAAATTCCGAGCAGAGAAATATTGAATCATGATATGTATTATTTAAAAAGTGTATTGGATAACCACTGTTCTTTTGAGAAAATAATCGGGCACAGAAACACTTATGGTGTTTTATCTCAAAAAAGTCATTTTCACCCGAGAATGACCGCAGACAGAACGCATATTGTGTTTACCGGCGGTTGTGATCAATCTAAAACAAACCATATTTATTTTGCTGATATTGAAGATTTGGATAAAACAGAAGGTATAGTATATCCCTGATTATATCTAATCTTAATCATAATATATATTACATATCTGTTTTGCCGCTTCTTCAAGAAGTGCAGGATTTTCTTTTGATAAATAGGTTAATACAGTATATTTCGAAGACATGGTATGACCTTTTAACAAGCTCTGTTTAAGTAATTCTCTGCTGATGTTTAGTTCAACTGGTGATGTTTTACATCCTGCTGATTGAAGTGTCTTTCTGATTTTATCTCCGTCAATTTCCATGACTTTCACAGGCAGATGATCCTTCACTAATTCAAACAGCTGACAGATAATCACTGTGCCTACACCTACGGAATTCCCATGTAAAGGATGTTCTACGCCTCTTCTGATACAATCTACATCCCAGTAATGAACAATGTGATGTTCTGCTCCGGAAGCAGGGCGGGTATTCTGATACATTCCCATTGTCATTCCTGCAAGAATCAGTGCCTCCATTACATTGTTAATAGCTGCTTTATCTCTTTTTTTCAGATTTGCTGCGTTATCCTCACATTTTTTCACTGCATTCATGACCAGTGAAACTACTGTTTCACAATAATGTTCCTGATTCATATCTCTTCCGAATTGCCACTCTCTTATGGCATTGTATTTACCAATCACATCACCAAATCCGGCAGTAATCATGTCATATGGTGCTTCCTGTAAAATAGTTGAATCAGCAAAAACAGCAACCGGACACTGTCCCTGAATGCTTTCTTTAATATTATTGATAATTAAAGAGGATGTCACAGAGGCATATCCATCCATTGATGGTGCAGTTCCGAAAACGACATACTCTTTGTTCATCTTATAACTTATCTGCCGTGTAATATCATTGATGACACCGCTTCCCACTGCAAGAAACAGATCCACTTCCTTTGGAATTTTAACAAATACTTCTCCAATATATGATTCATCTGGTGAAATCGGAAGTCCGTTTCTTTCCTGTATTATATATGCTTCAGCAGAATGTAATTTATTAATAATTTCTTTTCCAGCTACACGATAAGTGTTTTCATCACATATCATCATCACCTTGCCATCAGTATACCCGTTAATGAAGTTGACAGCATCTATGATGGCATTGTCTTTGATAACCACACTTTTTATATCTACCTTATGTGTTCTTTGACAAGCACAATCGTATGCATATCCAGCCAGTTCATTCACTTTCATTTCTGTTACTTTCATTTATTCACCTTTTCTCTTACTATATTGTTCAATCATTTCCTTAAATAATCTCGGATAATCTGTTGCAAACCACGATATGCCCATATCCAGCATCTGATAAATGTTAGCTCGATTCATCATAAAAGGAAATACTTCTAAATCAACATTCATCTGACTGGTTTTCTGTAACGCCATTTTTATATCTTCTTGTTTTAAAACATAAATCCACTCTTCATCCAAATTGTTACCATTTAAATGAAGCTGTATCTGGTCAGCACCAAAAAAGTTATCATCAGAAATCTTTTTAAATTTACTCAATATCTGATCTCTTGTTCCACCTATCCATAACATGCATCTTATATCAACAGCTTTTTTCATTTCAATGCAGTTATCGATATCACAATGACAGAAAATACACTGGTCATTCAATTGATATGCTTCAATCATTTCCCCAAGTTTTTTTAAGTCAACCTCTTTTAAATCAAGATAGAGCTTCTTTTCTTTGTCATTCTTCATAATAATGAAAAGCTCCTCCAATAACGGCACATGCTCATGATGGAATTTCCTGTCAAAATAACTGCCTGCATCAAGGTGCTTAATCTGATCATATATTAACTTGCTGACGTTAATACCTCCTAGTTCTTTATCTGCGTTTGTCGTTTCTTCAAGTGTTTCATTATGAAGACATATGATCTTCCCGTCAAATGTCGTTCTAATATCCACTTCAACAACAGCTCCCAGATCCCAGCCATACTTTACTGAAGCAATGGTGTTTTGAGGCATTTCATAAGCACCACCTCTATGAGCCTGCCAGTTTATTTTCAACTCTCTCTTACCATAATATGAATATTATATTCACCTTTAAGGTTTGTTCTGAGACAGTTGTCTGTTACTGATTCTCCATTCACCTTAATTGATTCAATCATATTTCCTTTTCCTTTTACTTTCAGATTAACACTCATCTCATTAATCTTTAAATCAATAAATTCAAGTTCAGCTATCATCTCATTCAGATAAGGATTGAAAACTATCTTATCCTCATTAATATTGAGACCTCCAAATCCATATAATAGTAAAGAAAGATAACCTGTTGCTGACCATGTCTGATGTTCACATGATTTCAGCCTAAACAACCCATCTGTTTTCCAGTGCTCCTGTAGCCCTCCATATATTTCACCCGTATCAGGGTGATAAATCTCATAGAACTGCTTGTCTCTGTTTGAAAGTTCGGTCAGTTTCTTGAATTCAAAGTCAAACATGTCATGTTTTCCCTGTTTTAATGCTTCGTTAGCAAAAAAACATTGAACATGCGGCCATATGGTTCCGCAGTGTCTGCCATATTCATTTTCAATATTATATCTTGAATAATTTGGAAAGACACATGGAATACCATATTTTGAAATGAAAATATGTTCAAAAGCTTCTATATCGACAATGTTCGCCATCGATGCAAAAGAGATTCCTAGTCCTTCCTGTCGTAAGCAATCACCAAATCTGCCTACAATATACTTAAGTCTCTCTCCATCATAAACAAAATGTTTTCTTATAACCTTTTTTAAGTTTTCTTTATGGTAAGAAAAATCATCAGCTTCCTTTTTTCTGTTCAGAACTGACGCCATTTTCTCTGCAATATCATAAGCAATGCAATAAACTGCATTTGTTGACAAAGTGTGCATAGGAATGCCATATCCCTTATCATTTATTTTATCTTTATTGAAGTTGACATAACCTAAAATACATCCTTCTTTTCCGCTGAATCCATATTGGTGAGGATATGCAGAAACTCCATCACCATAAACCGCCGGTCCTCTGAAAAGCTGGTAATCTTCTGAAAACTCATTTTCCTCATAATATGAAAGGGAATTGCTGATCGCTTCGTAAGCAGTATTTAGAAATTCAGTGTCATGAGACACCAGATAATACTGATATGCTCCTAGTGCCCAGATAATAGCATCCCAGTACTGCCCTCCTATATATGTTTTTTCTTCTCTCTTCTCAAGAACTGACATGAGTGTATTCAAGGAAACTTCCCTGTTCATGAAGCAGAATCCATTATACACATTAATTGATGCATCCCTGGTCCAAGGCGTATCATAATCAGCACCTGCCATCAGAACATTCAACAGCCTTCCGTCATAACTGCTATTAAACTCCTTGATGTTACCGTTGATGTCATCAAATGCTATGCTGACTGAGTTATTCACCTGTTTGTTGTCTGTTACTATTTTCATTATTTTATCTCTCCTGTCATATATTTATTACTTTATCATAAGGTTGGAGAATATGAAATATATTGTATACTTATACTTATATTTCTCATAGTCATTTTATGTATGTTTATCTTAAATTGTTATTTAAATAGTATTTATTTATTTTTCATATTTTATTATATATGCTAAGGCTATTGTCATATATGTTAATTTTATTAAATGTATAGGTTTATAATAAATGTAATATGTCAATTGTGATATAAAAAATTAGGGAGGAAAGAAATGAAAAAATCAAAAGTATTAAGTCTGTTAGTTTGTTTAGTTTTTGCTTTTTCTGTTATGCTGACTGCATGCGGAACTACTGGATCTACTGAAACTCCAACAGCCACAGCTACACCAACAGCTACACCAACAGCTACTCCTAGTCAGTCTGTTGCACCTGTGAACACTGAAGTTGGCAAACCTGATAGAATCGACATAACAAAGACAGGGTATTTTGGAGATTCTCTTGATAACACAGCTTCAAAGAATAACTATATGGACTGGATGTCAGAACAGTATGGAATCAACTTTAAAATTCATTATCCAGCAAGAAACAGTTATATTGAAGTTATCAATTTAGCGGTTGCCGCACAGGATCTTGACGGAATGGTCCAATTGTTCAACAGTCAGGGAGTTAGAGAATGGAAAGCTGACGGCTTAATTTTCCCACTTGACCAATACCTGGCAAATAACGAAACTTTTAACACAACTTATCTTGAATCATGGAAAGAAACCTACACCTATGATGGTGAGTTATGGGCTCTTGCTACAGGAGATGACAATCTTCCAAGTACTTTATTTGCAAGATCAATCAGAGGAGACTGGTTGGCAGCATTAGGATTGCAAAAACCTGAAACTGTTTGGGATTTATATGAAGCTTCTTATCAGTTCACATACAATGATCCAGATGGAAACGGAATTGACGATACCTATGGTATGACATCAAGAACAACCTGGTTAATGCAGGACTTATTCCAGGCATTTGACGCCAGATTAAATTATGAAGGTGATTCACTTCCAATTTGGAATCCTAATACAAATTTATGGGAAGATTCAATGCTAAAACCAGAAATGGTTGAATGTCTTGAACTATTACAGAAAATGGCAACTGAAAACGTTATGGACAAAGAAGCGTTTGTTCACAGTTCATCAGTCGCTAGAGGAAAAGTGCAGTCTGGTTACTACGGCGGATTATTCTACTGGGATACCTGGATTCAATCTTTTGAAACTTCTGTAAAACAGAATTTCCCAGATGCTTGGATGGATGGTATCTATGCATTAAAGGGAAATATCAATGTTAATATCAACTCTTATGGTATTGGTGAAGGCGTTCCACCAGTAGTTATGACAAGCACAACACCTCAGCCTGAAGAAACTATCAACTGGTATATGAATATATTCTATGGCAGTGCAGAAGGTGTTTTCAGAGGCAGATATGGAATACAAGGGGACTTCATTGGTGAAGGAATGTTCACATTAAGCGGAAACAAAGTATACTTGAACTACTTCCTCAAAGACGGCGTTGTCACAGGTTGGGGAGCACCGGCAATTTCCGCAGGAAATCCAGAATATGCTATCGGAACAATTTATGAAGTTATTTATAACTCACCAGATACAGCTTGGAACGAATCAACAACTACTAGAGTCAATACAGGATTACAGCAGAGAAAAGCATGGTTTGATGAAGCAGTAGCCTGGGGTGGTCTGTATATTCTACCACAGTCATTGAAAGCTTTGACATCAGATAAATATCTGACAATCAGTGCTGATATGCTCTCTTCATCACAAGAAGCAATCTCTAAATCAATGATCAGTGAAATTTCAATTGAAGATGCACTGGCAAAATACAGATCAACTGCTAAAGCATTAGGTGCTCAGGAAATTCTTGATGAAGCAAACGCTGAAATCGGACAGACCGGAACACAAAAATACTAAAATAATCTTATATAATAAAAAAGGCCGCAACTGCGGTCTTTTTTTTATGCATAAAAATATTTTAAAAAGAGTATTGACTTTTTTTGAGCTAGTGATATAATACACAGTATCTTGTTTAACAAGGTACTATAAATTATAGAAGGAGTAGTATATTGAACAGTCAGTTTAAAAAAGGAATTCTTGAGCTTTTAGTTTTAAATATGTTAAAAAAGAGTGATTGTTACGGATATGAAATCGTAAACAAAATTTCCATTACCATTTCAATTTCTGAAGGAACAATCTATCCATTATTAAGAAGACTAAAAACAGACGGTTATGTCACCACTTACTTATCAGAATCAACAGAGGGACCCCCAAGGAAATATTATCATCTTTCTGATAAGGGCATTATAGAGCACGACAAATTAAAAGGAGAATGGGATACATTCTCAGATGGAGTCAATATTTTATTAGGGGAGGAATTATAATATGACAAGAAAGAACTTTATGTCAATACTCGAAACCAGACTGAGACATATTCCTATAACAGAAAGAAAAGATATTCTCGAAGACTATACCGAGCATTTCAATGCAGGAATGGAGTCTGGAAAATCAGAAGAAGAAATATGTGAAGCATTAGGGGATCCAATAAAAATAGCAAAACAATATACAGCCACTTCGTTTGCAGAGGCTTCCACAAAAAACAATTCAGCAAAAAGCGCTTTGAAAGCCATTATCGCTGCTCTCGGGTTAGGCTTTTTCAATTTGATTGTCGGATTGCCTGTTCTTATTTTTATCATTACTCTAGTCATCGTGTTTTATTCAGTAGCCGCTTCTATTTTTGTTACAGGATTAGCACTGGCTTTATGTAGTCTTCTGTTTCCGTTTTTCAGTTTAACTGGAGTTTATATCATTATTTCCATTTTTGGTGGAATTGCATTGATGGCACTGGGACTACTGATGATTATCGGGTCAACATATTTTACAAAGTACACTTTTATTGGAATTGCTAAATACATTAAAGCAAACTTCAATTTAATTGTAGATTAGGAGGAGAATAATGAAAGGTTTTGTCATAGCATTAGTTGCTATATTAATTATTAGTTTAATGGTCTGCGGAGGGTTAATCATCGTTTACGGCAATGATTTTCTCAAAGGAAATTTAAATCTTCAGATAGACGACTGGAAAGATCTTGCGTTTGATTTCGGAAATTATGATACCTATGAAGTTAATGATACAAAAACTTCTGACGGAGTGAATATCAATAAACTTACCGCATCTTCAGTTGTCGCAGATATCGAAGTCATCAAATGGGATAAAAATGAGTTTAGCGCCACTTTCATCGGCGAAATATCTACAAGAGGAGAAAAGCCGTATTTAAAGATGACTGAAAACGGGTCAACACTGTCTTTTGAGATTAAATATCCCGATAATGCAAAAAACATCAGTAATTTTTCATCCAGTCTGAAACTATATGTTTACGTCCCTGAAAATTACAGTAATAACATCAGTTTGAATTCAGTTTCCGGGAATATCAATGTGACTTCATTTGAAGTATCACAAATTTCATTAAACAGTGTTTCTGGAAAGATTCTGCTTGATAACATTACAGGAAATGATCTTGTGGCTTCAACAGTATCCGGAATGCTTGATTTTAATGAGGTTTACTTTACTTCTTCAACACTTTCCACCACTTCCGGAAAGATTAAATTATCTGGAGACCCTGGGAAACTGAATGCCAATACTGTATCGGGTGATGTTATTCTTTCCTTATATGAACTAAATGGAGATATTAAGATAGATACTATAAGCGGCAGTGCTGATTTGTATCTTGATAAAAACATTTCAGCAGATGTGTCATTAAGTTCTATCTCAGGGAATTACAGTACCGGTATGCCAATTAGTCTAAACTCGTCAAAGAAAGGTCATGTCTCTTTCATCGTCGGAGATCATCCGACTGCTTCTGTTGAAATGACCTCAGTATCAGGTGGGATTTCAGTAAACGAAAATTAATTTTTATTAAAAAAGCATCTCTATTTTCTGAGATGCTTTTTTTTATTTATTCATGCCTGATCGCTTCAAGCGGACTAATTCTGGTCGCTCGGATTGCAGGATATAATCCAAAGGCAATTCCTACGATGGTTGAGAACAATATGGCACCAAAAGCCAGTTGAGGAGTGATTAAAGAAAGAATTGTATCACTTGAAGGGGACATGCCTAATATGCTGGTGTTTTTTACGACATTGTTTGCTACCTTTGAAATCAGAATGCTGATTCCTGTCCCAAGAACCCCTCCGGTTAATCCAATGAGTGCTGCTTCAAAGAGAAACATCTGTCTTATTGTAGAAACCACACAACCTAGTACTTTCATCACACCAATCTCTTTTGTTCTTTCATATATTGACATGACCATTGTATTAGCGATACCTATAGCAGCAATCAGAAAAGCCACTCCGGCAATACCCCCTAGAACCAGCTGAATGATTTTAGTCATTTCATTCATTGAATCAAGTTGATCAGACAGACTGTATGAATCATATCCGATAGCTTTCAAGTCTTCCTGAACTTTATTGACATTTTTTATATCGTTAACTTTTATCTTCACATTAGAATACCCATTTTCAAGAATCTTCTGATTTGAAGCTTTTTCATACTCCTCAATTACTTTTTTGAGTTGATCGATATTCATAAAAGCAGAGTATGAATATTCCGAATACTGTTCTGTATTTAAAACACCGATTGCATTAGCTTTGTATGTTCTATAGTTTATGGAAGGAGGATTTCCGCCTGGGTTCGGTTCTCCAAACTGCATGTTATATGTCATAAGAAGAGAGGAATTGAACACATCTACCTCAGGTGGTTGTCGTTCATAATTTTTTTCTCCATAATAATAGTAATCGTTATAAAAACCTCCATTATTTCCTGGTTTTCTGAACTGATAGAGCACTTCATTTCCAAAAACAATGTCAAATGTTGATGTGCTTTTTAAAAATTCACCTTCACCGATATCAATACTCAAATATTGCATGTGCTCTGGTTTGATTCCAATAAGGTCAACATAAGCCATGTATCTTCCAGCAGCAAACTTTAAATAAGTTCTTAATAAAGGAATCACCGCTTCCACATTTTCAATCTGTTCCATTTCAAAAATGGCATTATCATCAAGTTTCTTCTGATCTGATTGCCCTCCCGGCATCACAATCTTAGCGCTGTCAGCTGTCTCATACATAGGATAATATTGTACATAAACATCTATTGTTGTTAAACTTCCCATGCTTTCCAGCTGTCTTTTGTATGTTTCTTCCAGACCATATCCAATAGAAAGCATCAGAACAATGGCTATAGTTCCAATGGTTACCCCCATAACCGTTAAGGTTGTTCTCAGCTTTCTTCTGAAAAGACTTTTAAAAGATGTGGATATCAAATCTCTTAAAAACATATTATTCTACCTCTTTGTTTTTACGCTTCTTAATCACAACAATGGTTATCACTGTAACTAGGACAAGTCCTATTCCAATGATTCCATAGGTCAGAAGTGAGTTTTGTGGTTCAACAACGCCTTCATCTACTGGTGGAAACTCCGGTACCCAAGGATCAAGTATGCCTCCATCTCCATTATAATCAACTGCCATAAATTTGATGGGCTGTTTGATTGAGTCTTTATTGCCCATTTCGTCTTCAAACTCAAACACTATATTTCCGTTCAGCTCACCGGTGATCATAGGCATGAAGCTTCCATCATAATAATTGTTTCCTCCAGCTGAAAGATTTCCTGCGAAATAGACTGAATTTGTTCCGTCAATCCCATCACCTTCAATCTTAATACTCAGATTGTATAAAGTACCTTTTCCAAGATTATAAAACGAGAAATAAATTCCAAATGGGTTGTTTACAGGGATTTCTGTCGGCATATAAAGCTCATTGACCTGAATCCTTGCTATCTGTTTCACAGAAACTGTAATGCTTTCACTTTCCTGCAGCTGAGTAGTTGAGCTGCTTTTTCCTCTTTCATAATTCATATTCACATTAATTGAGTAAAATTGTGTAGCTGCACCGGTTTTTGCATATAGTTTAATTGTTTTTTCAACTGTTCCCTCAGGTTGTATTTCATCAATATAAAAGGTATTGCTGCTCTCTACTGGTATAAATACTCCATCTGCACCAAAATCAAGTGATGCTTTAATATTATTTACAGTTTCAGTCTTCGATGTATTCTGGAATTTTATCACCAAATCAAACTCAGTCCCGGCCATAATGATTTCCTGACTGGTTGAATAGGAGTCAATGATGATTTTTGGTACATAGTTGATTTGCTCCGCTGCTTTACCAGTTTCTATTTTCAGGTAAGCTGGATTTGAAAAACTGAGTTGCTGGCTGTCAGGATTTTCATAAGTGATAGCAAACATCAGATCACACAATGCACTTTCAATATTATCAAGTGCTGTTACATCGTAATATACCCAGACACTCTGTTTACCATCCAGTCGATTGATATAGGCAATGTCTGTTGCGTTGACAGGTGCAAATTTATAATCTTCAAAATTATTCATGTCAATTTTGATATTCTTTGCATAAACATCTCCTGCATTTGTGATTTCCACACCTATTTTAAACTTATCTCCTGCAATCACCTTTTCGGGAGTCGCTTTTATATTACTGATATAAATACTCGAAGGTGCAAGACTGTTTTTTACATTAACATAAATTTCTTCTGAGGTAGTATTTCCATCATTAAGTTCATCTTTTAAATCATAAGTTAGTTTGATAAGATATACTCCACTGGGAACAGTTTCACTTAAATAGAAATCATAACTGATATCTTCTTTTGAAAACTCTAGAATATCTCCAATGACTTTTGTTCCGTTTAACTCATTAATCGTTACATATTGGGATAGTCCCATGAAGTCCAATGTGACTTTCACGTTTTTCGCATCATACTTTGTATAGTTTCTGATTGAGAAGAGCAGTGTATTGTCTTTCCCGCCAATTAAAGTGGGAACACTCATGTCTCTGTCAACCATGACTTCAGGATATAATCCTGTTGATGAGAAAGCATATAGGCTAGTACTGTAACTTAATAATAATACAAGTACTAATCCTGCTAATAATAATTTCTTTTTCATTGTCTGTCCTCCGTTAATTTATGTACTATTTTATCTATTTTCCCGTCTTTAATATGCAATGTTCTGTCTGCATACTTTGCGATGGTTTCATCATGAGTAACCACTATTAGAGTTTGATTGTTTTCTTTAATTGATTTCACCATAAGTGACATGACCTCATCAGATGTTTTAGAGTCTAGATTTCCAGTCGGTTCGTCTGCAAAAACAATCTCTGGATTTGATACTAATGCTCTGGCAATCCCTACTCTTTGCTGCTGTCCTCCGCTCATCTGATTTGGTTTGTGCTGATAACGGTCTCCCAGTTCGACTTTCTGTAAAACCTGCTTGGACATTTTCATTCTTTCTTTTTTTCTGATTTTTTTAAACATCAAAGGCATGGATACGTTTTCAAGTGCGGTTTGTGTATGAATCAGATTATATGATTGAAAAATGAAGCCAATATGGTCTCTTCTGAAAACAGTCTTCTGCTTTTCACTCATTTTGGATATGTTTTTATTGTTGAAAATAATATCTCCCGAGGTTGGTTTTTCTAACCCTGCAATCAAGTTTAGAAGAGTTGATTTTCCGGAACCTGAAGTTCCGCATATACTAAGAACTTCTCCTTTTTTTATACTTAAATCAATTCCGTCTACTGCATGAATTTCTTCTTTTCCTACTTTATAGATTTTTTTTAATGATTTTATATCAATAATGTTCTCCGTCAAAAATGTCACCTCCAATTATATGATTTGACGAATTGTTTATTCTATATGTTCCGTTTTTACATAAAAAAAACTACCCTTTATGGATAGTTTTTTGTAGATTGTCTTTTCTTTACAGGAGTTCCAGAACTTTCATGAATCTGTAAATAATCGCAGCAGCTTGTGCTCTGGTTGCTGTGCTGTTTGGAGCATATACTATCGTTGACATTCCATCAATGATACCGAGTTGTTGTGCCGCCATAATACAGGTGACCTGCTCTGAAGTTAGTCCGCCTAAATCATTGAATTTTGCAAAAGAGTTATCTGCCAATTGCTGCAAATCCTCTCCAGTATAATAAGCATAGGCTCTCATTACCATGACTGCCATGTCTTTTCTGAGTATCGAATTTTCTGCCTGGAAAAAAGCACCATCAACAATATTTGCTTTTTCTAGTGCAACCACATATTTATAGTACCATGCTGTTGTATAAATGTCCTGAAAATAACTTAATCCGTCACCAATGGGTAAATTCACAGAAACTGCGATTAATTTCGCAAACTGTGCTCTGGTTATATTTCCTTCTGGTGCAAACTTTCCACCACCCATTCCATCAATTATTCCAATTGCGGTTAATGGTGAGATGTACTTCAGACCCCAGTAATTTGAAGAAACATCACTGAATGTATTTGCCATTATTACTGCCTTATATGTTCCGGTATACTGATAGGTAAACGAAACCATATTATTTGATAAATATGCTTTTTCAACATTCACCGCTAAATCAACATCCTTAACAAGTGCCTCTATTCTGTTATAGGTTATGACATTCTGCTTAAAAGGAACAGAAATCTTCATGCCGGTAATATTACTGTCAATGTACAAATTGTCAGATGTTTCAATATATCTCACATCAATGGCAGGAAACTCTTCTTGTTTAGAAGCTACTATGTAGGCATCCTTTGTAGAAATTGCTTCAAGTGATTGTTTTGAAATCTCAAATTGGTATTCTTTCAATTTAATATTCAATCCAAGATTGTTTTCAAGGAGAATGAGTAACGCACTGTTTCTCAAGTCTAAAGAAAATGAATCAAAATCATACATGGATAAATCAATTGTTTTACTGCTGCTGTCTACATATCTTAAAACCTGATTATCAAAAAGTGTCAGTTTTAAGTCTAAACCGTCAATGACAAAGAAATCCAGCACACTCTTATCAAGTTCATTATTATCTTTAATTCCCTGAGTAACAACCTGAAAGTCCATTTTATATATTTCAGATGTGCCGTTCCAGGTAACTGCCATCTGATAGGTTCCGGCTGCCAGAGGAAGTGGGGTTAATGCCTTGATTTTATTTGAATTATATACAATAAGATCTGTCACATCAATAAATCGGTTGTTTCCTGATATAGTAACACTGATGTCTTCACTATCCATCGGAAATTCAACTGTTTTAGAGTTTATATAGAAAGAAAAAGGTTCTTCTCTTGAATATATTTCTTTTTCAAGGTAAACATCACTTTCAACGACACGAATTGTCCTGAAGTAGTATCCTGAAGGAACAATAAGTCTGACATCAATACTGTCTTTGTTTACAAGGTTCGCTTCAGTAGGATATATTCTGAAAACTCTGTCTGATACTTTTGTGCATTTGACAAAGACATTATCTATCATGGCTGTCACTTCTGTGTCTATTTCAACATTGTAAAATTTCACAGTGATTCCATTTACCAACGCATCAGAAGCAACAGCTGGCTCATCATTAAATATAAAATGTCCTTCTTTAACTAAAATTGCATTTGGTTCCCATTGTTCAACTGGTATAAATCCATCTTTATATTTGACTATTAATGCATATAATCCTTCTGGAACACCATATGTCAGCATATCAAATTCAATAGTTCCGCCCACTATTGTTATGTTTTTAATTGATTCCTTATCTGTTCCGGACAGATCAATTGTTAAGCTGTCTTCATATTTTGTAAAATCAATACTGTCACTTGTTATTACTACCTTTTGATATTCATCATAAATTTTATTATCAAAAGAATAAGCAGACACTTCAATGTTATTTGTTTCGATTGCTGCCATAACCGGTGATACTATTGAAAATATTAATATAACAGACAAAAGAATACTAAGAGTTTTCTTCATTCCCTACACCATCCTTTTCCTATGTGTTTATATTTTATCATTTTTAAATATAAGTTGCCACAATATTATTCTAATCATTTAAAAATGTTTTTAACCTGTCAATTAAAATCTGAAGAACCACTTTATTATACCCTCCCTCAGGAATAATAAGGTCTGCATACTTTTTACTTGGCTCTATGAACTGATCATGCATTGGTTTTACAGTGTTTCTGTATTGTGATAAAACAGAATCAAGATTTCTTCCTCTTTCCTTAACATCTCTTTCTATTCTTCTCGCTAATCTTATATCTGAATCTGTATCTACAAAAACCTTGATATCCATCATGTCTCTCAGTTCTTTATTTTCAAATAGTAGAATTCCTTCCAGAATAATGACTTTTGGAGGAACAACTTTAATTGTCTCATCAAGTCTTAAATGAGTCACAAAGGAGTAAACCGGCCGCTCTATTGTCTCTCCATTTTTTAAAAGGCGAAGATGCTTTATGAGAAGCTCTGTTTCAAGGGTGTTAGGATGATCATAATTAAGTTGACTTCTTTCCTCAAAAGAGAGGTTGTCATATTTTCTGTAATAGAAATCATGGGCAAGTAATATCGCAGAATCACCCATGGCATTCTTTATTCCCTTAGCTAATGTTGTTTTTCCAGAACCGGTTCCTCCGGCTATACCTATTATCACTCTGTTCATAACACAATTTTAACATATAACCAATGCTTTTCGTGATATAATATTTAATATATTTGAATTTTAGGTGAATAAATGGCGAAAAAACAAGTTGCTGTTATTGATATCGGTAGCAGTTACATAAGAATGAAAATATTTGAAGATAAAAAAAGCAGCATAAAAGAGCTCGAGCATCTTGAAATGCCGCTTTATCTTGGTCATGACACCTTTAAAGATGGTCAGATTTCTTTTCAGCGGGTTGATAAACTTTGTGATATATTAAATTCATATAAAAAGCTGGCAAACAGCTATGGCCTCAATAAAGTCCATACCTATGCTACAACTGCTTTTCGTGAAGCGCTTAATAAAGAGTATGTCATTGAACTCGTGAAGCTGAGAACTGGTATCGATATCGCTATTTTAGACGACCTGGAAGAGAAAACAATGATCTATCAGGAAATAAAAAGAATTTTGAACGGAAAAATAAAAAACGGGGTCATGACATATGTCGGTTCAGGTTCTCTGGGAATAGCTGTTGTTGAAAAAGGACTCATTAAATATTCTCAGAATATACGTATCGGTTCATTGAAGTTAAGTGAGATTCTTGAACCTGTTCAGGGATATACTAAAAAATTTCATGTGATTGTTGAGCAGTATATCAATACTTTCATTGATGTTTTAGGTAATTTTGTGAAAATCACCAAACAGAATGAATTCATTGCAACGGGTAAAGAAATCAGTATTATCGGAAAAATCCTTGGAGAACAGCAAGGTAAAAGGCAGTTTAAAATTTCAAGAAACACCTATAACAATTTATATGATACGATTAAACAGCTTACTTCAGAGCAGATCAGTGAAAAGCATTCCATTTCTCTGGAACTGGCTGAAACTCTTATTCCCTCAATGGCCATGTTTAAAATTCTGATGGACTTCTCAAGTGCAGACAGTTTTGTCGGTTATGACATTTCACTATGTGACTTCATCGGGTTTAAAGAACTTCATCCTAATAAATTCAAGGAATTAACTGCCTCTTTTTATGAGGATGTAATGAACCAGGCCAGATATATTGCTTTACGTTTCAGTTATGATAAGAATCATGCCGCTGCTGTTCTGGATTATTCACTTAAGATTTTTGATAGTATCAAAGAAATTCACGGTCTTAATGACCGGCACAGATTATTGCTTTCAGTTTCATGTATCTTGCATGATACCGGAAAATTTCTAAATCTGAAATCACATTATCAGCACTCTTATAACGTAATCAGGAATCTGGAGATTGCCGGACTCAGTAATGAAGAACTTGAAATCATTGCTAACATTTCCAAATATCACAGTGATTTTTCTCCATCCATTTATGACGATAATTACAAGGAACTATCACTTGAAAATAGAATGCTTGTTTCAAAACTGTCCGCTATAATAAAACTCGGGGATTCTCTTGATAAAAGTCATCTTCAGAAATTCTCTAACCTGAATATAGATTTCAAAGAGAATGTGTTAAAAGTCAACTGCACTTTTAAGGAAGATATCACTTTAGAAGAGTGGGCTTTTGAAAATAAAAGTGTTTTTTTTAATAATGTTTATGGAATCAAGGCTCTTTTATTGAAAGAGAGATTAATGTAATGAAGTTTGATAATCCGAAAAATTATATAAACAGAGATATCAGCTGGCTTGATTTTAATCAGAGAGTCATGGATGAAGCAAGTGATGAAAGCAATCCTCTTATGGAAAAACTAAAATTCCTCTCTATTACTTCATCTAATTTAGATGAGTTTTTCATGGTCAGAGTTGCAGGAATAAAAGAACAGATAAAAGCTGGTTTTCAAACTTCAGATCACGCAGGAATGTCCCCCTCCGAGCAGCTTAGTCGTATTTCTGATAAAACTCACGATTTAATCAATCAACTGTATTCTGTGTATAACAAACAGATTATCGGTGAATTAGAAAGTCAATCAATATTAATAAAAAACTATGATCAGCTGGAAGGAAAACAAAAGAATTACATTGATGAATATTTTGAAGACATCATATTTCCCGTTTTAACACCTCTGGCTATTGATTTGAGTAGACCTTTTCCTCTTCTGGCCAACAAGTCCGTTTACATTGCTGTCAACTTATCAGTAAATAATGAAGAGAAATTTGCATTTGTCCAGCTGCCTTCTGTATTCCCAAGAATCATTCGAATTCCAGAAGGACTTGATAAATATTCATATATTTTTTCTGAGCAAATTGTCAGCCAGAATCTTGACAAGCTTTTTTCAGGGAACAAAGTGATTTCTTATACATTATTCAGAATAACCAGGAATGCTGATTTGCTTTTTGACGAAGAAGATGCCGATGATCTCCTTTTTGAAATTGAAAAACAGGTCAGACAAAGAAAATGGGGAAATCCTGTCCGCCTAGAAGTACAAAAAGGGTGTAAAAACAACATTAAAACATTCCTGACCAATTCATTTGAAATTGAAAAAGAAGATTTATATTTTTGTGATGGGCCGATTGATCTATCTTGTCTAATGTCATTTACAGGTTTATTCACATCGAAACCTTTATTGTCCTTTCCTGCTCAGCCTCCGGTTGATTTTTTCAGGAACTCAAACATGTTCAAATTAATCGCTGAAAAAGATCTCTTGATTCATTTTCCTTATCAATCTTTTAACCCAATATTATCATTATTAGAACAAGCCTCAAGCGACCCTCAGGTATTAGCCATTAAGCAGACACTTTATCGAATCAGCAATGACTCTCCCATTGTCAAAATGCTGATTAATGCCTCAAAAAACGGTAAGCAGGTGACTGTTTTAGTTGAGTTAAAAGCAAGATTTGATGAAGAAAACAATATCTCCTGGGCAAAAAAACTTGAAAATGCAGGCTGTCATGTGATTTATGGACTCCCGAATCTGAAAATTCATTCAAAGATGCTGCTGATTATACGGAAAGAGCAATCAGGAATTAATCGTTATATGCATTTTGCTACAGGAAATTACAATGATAAAACAGCAAAACTATATACTGATTTAAGTTATTTTACCTGTCGCGAAGATTTTGCAAGTGATATTTGCTCATTATTTAATTATCTGACCGGATATACTGAAAAACCTGTTATGAAAAAGCTTGTTACCTCTCCAAGTTACAGTCGCAACTTTTTCATTGCTAAAATTAACAATGAAATTAAAAATGCATCATCTGGTTTAAAAGGGCATATTAAAGCCGTCATGAATTCGCTGGTTGACACCGAAACAATTGAGCTTTTATATAAAGCTTCCTGTGCAGGTGTAAAAATAGATTTACTGGTCAGGGGAATCTGCTGTCTGAAACCTGGTGTTAAAAACCTTAGTGAAAACATTTCAGTAAGAAGTATTGTCGGAAGATATCTCGAGCATTGCCGGATTTATTACTTTTTTAATAATGATAACCCGCTTTATTACCTTGGAAGCGCAGATTTAATGCCAAGGAATCTGGATCGAAGAGTTGAAGTTCTGTTTCCGGTTGAAGATAAATCGTTGACTGATAAGCTAAATACTATTCTTGAATTTCAATTCAACGATACCAGCAAAGCCAGATTCATGAAGTCTGATGGAACCTACTCATATTATAAAGATAGAAAGCACAACTCACAGAATCAGTTATATGACTATTATACTAATCAAGATAAATAGGATTTGACCAGGCTTTCTTTCCATGATGATCTATAAACTCACATCTGACATATCGTTCATTCCCATTTAAGTTATAACTGATTTCATTGATGCTCTCATTTTTATTCCCGTAAAATGTTTTTCCGCGATAATGAAAAACAAGCCGGATGCTTTCACAGTCTGAACCTTTTGCATGGACCACATTATCTTCAATATAAAATTGATGAATCTCTGGTCCGGTAGAAGAGTAATAACTTCCTGAAATAATGGAAGCTGCTAAGCTTTCTTTTGTAAACTGCGCTGCTTTGACTACAATATACCCACCTATCGCCCGATCGTTGTAGCTATGAACATCATCTGAAGCAATGGCCAATACTCTTCTTCCCTTTTTTAGAAGATAATCATAATAGTATTCTCCATTACCGGTTGTCGAGACTGCTTCACATTCATTGTTCCACACTTCTATCGCATTAAAATTCTGTAAACCTAACAATTCCTCCGGATATGAACATGACCAGTTCGGATGTGCCAGAATTGTAAAATTATCATGTGCATTAACATTTTCAATAAGTTTATTGGTTACCTGATATCCAAACTCATCATCCCAGAATGGCCACTCAAATCTCTGGTCATCGGTAAACTCGTCTTTTTCAGTATATTTTTTCAAAGCTGTGATGTGGTGAGTCCTATGTGGGTTTTGCCTGTCATTTGTGTTGAACTCAATACCTGAAAGTATCAGAAATTTATTGCTGTCAAATTTATTATTATTAAAATACAGATTGTGGTCACTCATGACTAAAAAATCATATCCAAGATTCTTATAAATCTCAATGGCTTCTTCAGGTGTTCTTTTTCCGTCAGACCTTGTCGTATGCATATGGGTATTTCCTTTATACCATTTTCCTTCTGTAATAAATGTTGTTTTTTTCATTTTATTCTTCCTTCCTCAAACTGCTTTACAAATTGTAAAATGAATATTTTATCAGGTGGATTAATATTTTCTGGCAAATCATTTAAATCAAAGAACTTCAAATCGAGTGTCTCATCAAAATCCACTTCAAGGTTACCCTCATAATCTCTTGTCCAGAAAATAGCACAGGTGTTATACACCTGATCTCCATTTGGATAAACATGATAATATTCTTTTCCTGAGATTAAAGTAAATAGAGAAAGATTCCTGATTTTAATGTTTCCTTCCTCATATGCTTCTCTGATTGCTGCTTCTTCGAAGGTTTCTCCCAGATTCAGAGAACCTCCTAATGTAGACCACATATGATTGTCTGATCTTTTCATCAGCAACAGTTGATTTTTCTTATTTAAAATAAGTGTACCTGCACCAACAAGAAACATCGGTTTATTACCGATCATTGCTCTCATATATTTAATATAGTCCATTACTGCCTCATTTCCTTTTTTATATTAGCACTAAAAAGACCTCTGTTCAATGATTTCAATGTGATATAATGATGATATGAAAAATAAATTTATCACCTTTATAAATCAGTCATTTATATCAACAGGAAAGTATTTCATCGGAAAAACCATTACTTCTTTAATTATTGGTGTTGTTTCTTTTGTTGTCTTTACTCTTTTAGATATTAAGCTTTCATGGTTAATTGCCCTTATATTTTTCATTGCCAATTTCATTCCCATTTTCGGTCCATGGGCAGGAGCGATTCTCGGTGGTATTATTGTGATATTTCAAGCTCCTTTATTTGCTTTATATGTCATTATCACCTCTGTATTACTTCAGCTGATAGAACAGTTCCTGCTAATTCCATTGATTATAGGTAAAGCCATCGATTTGAAGCCGCTTATCATTGTCGTTGTTCTGATTTTAGCCAGCCTTTTCTTAGGATTCTGGGGTGTCCTGTTTGCCATTCCCATAGCCAGTGTTATTCAGATCGGTTACAACATATTTATTAAGAAGGAAGAAAAAAAATGATTTACCTTTATGGAATAATCCCTTTATTTTTTTCAATTCTTGCCCTGAAAAAGAAAAAATACTTGTATAAAGCACTTGTCACTGCTTCTATTATTCTGTTTTCTTTGATTTATATGATTGTTTACCAAATTGACCTGTCATTCAGTGTCATTTTAGGTGCGCTTCTGTTTTCTATCATCGGCGATTACTTTTTAAATAATAATGAAAAGCATCCAATGTTTTATGTTTTGGGAATTGCAGTTTATTTTATGGCACATGCTTGTTATCTTGTTTATATGCTGATGAATGGCGTGCTCAATATTTCTCTATTAATTATTTTCTTTGTTTGTTTCAGCCTTTATTTCATCTTCCGGCTTTATCCTTCAATTAAAGAGAAAAGCCTCCTTGTAGCTGTGTTACTTTATCTTGGCATTTCCTGTTTGACTTTTGCTGCTACATTTGGCTTATCAGTAACTTTCCCCTCAAAAGCACTGATGGTTAGTGCTGTCGGATTAATTGTTTTTTCAGACATCATGATTGCCGAAACAGATTTCGTTAAAAACAGAAGAACTGCAGGTCTGATACTTCCAACCTATTATCTGGCTCATATCTGCCTTCTTTACTCCATTTTCTTTATCTGATTTGAAAATCAACAGGGTTGTTTAATGTGATTTCATTACTTGTTACATTGCTATCATAACATAGTACTGTTACCCCGTTATCAACTGCTTTTTTCAAGGTCTCACTGAATAAAGAATCAGTTTCGACATTCGGAGTAAAGTAGAAGCCTCCTTTTAGCTGAACAAGAAACAGAATAAACCCTTTATATCCTTCTTTTACTGCTTCAATCATTTCATTGACGTGTTTTGTTCCTCTTTCGGTCGGTGCATCAGGAAACATATAGACACCATTATTTTCAAGTGTTACTCCTTTAACTTCAATAAAACCTTTTTCATTCTCATTTTCATAATAAAGGTCAAAGCGTGAGTTTTTGTATCTGATTTCTTTCCTAAGATATTTTATATCTGTTATTTCCTTTATTTTCTCTTGTTGCAGGGCTTCATAAACAACCTGATTGGGTACTTGAGAATCAATATTGATTAACAGGTCATTCTTGTATGCTGAAATTAATGAATATCTTGTTTTTCTTTCTGGGTTATCGCTTTTTTGAAGATATATTTTTGTGTTTTTTATTAGAATCTCTTTGCAGCGGCCAGTATTCTTGACGTGTGCTTTCTCAATTTTCCCGTTAACAAGCACCTCAGCAATAAACCGGTTGGGTCTTTCCAGAAAAATCCCTTTGTGTATATTCTCATATATCATTGGCTGCTGTTCCTTAATTTATGAAGCAAAGCCTTTCCTGATTCTATACTGTCGGTGTAAATATTTAGAATTATGTTCTTTTTCTCTGGCCATTGGCCATCAAGTAGTTTCTTAATCGTTTCTGAATGTTCATTAGTATCTGTCAAAACCGGAACATTCTCAGGAAGCATTGCACAAATATCCCATAAGCTGTGAAGATTACTGTCAAAATCAAGACCCGTAATGAAATTTTCCTTGAGAAAACTTGTAAAGACTTCGGTATGTGCACCACAATAATGCATTCTTCCGCCTTTGATGGCTTCTAAAAACCGTTTGTCTCTTTTTAAAATGAAATCTTCATAAAGTTTTGGACTGATCAGGTGAACAGTGCAATTACTGATTCTTCCATTTCCTTTCCAGAGTGCTCCCCAGTCAAAAAACCAGCCTTCCTCATGTCGGATAAGCTTGTTAAGATAATTAGTCAGATCAATCATATAGTCTGTAATGAAATCAAGAAAGTATTCCAGTTTTTCAGGTTCATCAAAAAAATCAAAAATAATATCATTTCCTCTGATTAAATGAGCATTATTAAGTGTGCTTTGAATATCAGGAAGCTGCATGTGGATATGCTCAGGCATATTGTCAAAGAAAAACTGGACAAATTCACTCAGCTTTTTATACCATCCTGCTTCCATGGAAGGTTTTTCAAGTTTGTATACATCATTGATATCTTTTAATATATGGTTTTTTGCACAGGGAAGATTGTTTGGAGGAAAAAACAAATCACAGCCAAACGCTGCTGCAATCTGTGCTGTTCCGAAATTAACTCTGGTACATAAAACCTTGTCATCTTCCAGTAATAGATGCTGTTTTATATGATCAAGTTCCTGTCTGAACATTTTATATGGGTCAAACAGCATTTCTTCCCAGGTATATCCATTAAGCGGCGCATTGATAATAAATTTCGGCTTGCTCTTAGACGGTTGTAATGTCATAGTTTTGTAGTCATCATACAGATTTTCATAACGGTAAACCTGTGTTTTGCTAAGTTCAATATAATTTTTCAGATTTTCCATGATACACCTCATATCAGCCGCATTTCATTCTTTAATAAAGTATATAACTCTTTTATCAATCCATCAAATAGTATTGACTAAATTTTAATAAATTACTACTATTAGATTAAAACATGCAAAGTTTGGAGAATACAATGAACATACCAAGAAGTGAATACCCTCGTCCTCAGATGATCAGAGAAAACTGGATGAATTTAAATGGAGAGTGGGAATTTGAAATTGACCATTCAAGAAGCGGAAGAGAAAGAAATCTTCAAAAAAGCAAATCGTTGAACCAAAAAATTACTGTCCCTTTCTGCCCAGAAAGCATACTATCCGGTATTCATAACAAAGATTTCATGGAGTGTGTCTGGTATAAAAGAAAAGTGGTTTTACCGAAACAATGGTCAGACCGGACTTTACTTCATATTGGAGCCTGTGACTACAAGACAACAGTGTGGGTAAACGGCTTTTTTGCAGGAGAACACTGCGGCGGTTATTCTTCTTTCAATTTTGACATCAGTGACTATCTGATTGAAAATGAAAATGACATCACTATACTTGCTGAAGACTATCTCAGACAAAGATCTCAACCAGCCGGAAAGCAAAGTACACGATTTGAATCTTATGGTTGTCTCTATACCAGAACAACAGGTATCTGGCAAACTGTATGGCTTGAAGGGGTCTCTACCACATATATTAAACAAATGAAAATATATCCTGACCCGGATAATCAAAAGGTTCATATTGAGGGAAGGCTTGATGGACCGGTTAGTAATCTTACTCTTACATCTGAAACTTTTTTTCAGAATGAAGCAACAGGCAGTGAAAAAATTAATCTGAACACAGGTTCATTTACCTTTTCTGTGTCCCTTGATGATATCCGTTTATGGGATGTAGAAAATCCGAATCTATATGATATATCTTTTGTGTTATCAGATAGTGACCAGGTTTTAGATACTGTTAAGAGTTATTTCGGATTACGGACCATTTCTCTTACAAATAATGAAATCCTATTGAATAACAAACCGGTTTTTCAGAGACTGGTGCTTGACCAGGGCTTTTACCCTGATGGAATTTATACTGCACCTACTGATGATGCTTTAAAAAACGATATTATTCTTTCAAAAAACTGTGGTTTCAACGGTGCAAGGTTACATGAGAAAGTTTTTGAGGAACGCTTTCTGTACTGGGCAGATAAGCTTGGTTATCTTGTCTGGGGAGAACAGGCGAACTGGGCACTTGATATTTCTGATACAAAAGCTGTCGAAGTTTTCATGCCTGAGTGGATTGAGGTAATGAACAGAGATTTCAATCATCCTGCACTTGTAGGATGGTGTCCCTTTAATGAAACCTGGGACAAACGTCCCGAAGGAACAAAGCAGGATAATCGTGTTTTAAAAGCTATTTATGACATTACCAGGCAAATCGATCCTACCAGACCATGTATTGATACCAGCGGAAATTTTCATGTGATCACAGATATTTTTGATATTCATGATTACACACAGGATACAGCGGAATTCAGTTCTCATTATGAATTAATGAAAACCGATAAAAGTAAATCATACAATAATTTTCCTGATCGTCAGAAATATGAAGGGCAGCCTTATTTCATCAGCGAATATGGGGGAATCAAATGGGATATACAGAACCAGGAAGGCTGGGGATATGGAAATCCTCCAAAGACAGAAGAGGAGTTTATAGCAAGATATGAATCATTGACACATACATTGCTTGACAACCCTCATATCTGTGCTTTTTGTTATACTCAGTTATATGATGTAGAACAGGAACTAAATGGATTATATACTTATGACAGAAAACCTAAATTTGACATTTCTGTCTTTAAAAAGATAAACAGCAGAAAAGCAGCTATTGAAAAACAGTTATGTCCCTGATGCCTTATTCTTAGGTCGCTTATATCCTTGAAGCATTTTTAAGGTTTTACTTATAAACAATCCCTGTTAAAAACAGGGATTGTTTTTATGACAGATTACCTGGAAAATTTTATTTAAATTAAAGAAATCACTATATTATTGGTTATCTTATATAAAAGTTTCTTCTTTCTTTGTAGATTTTTTTGTAGATACCTTTTAATAATATATACTATAATTAAGATAGCTTAAGCTAAGGAGTAATTAAAATGATAAAAATCACAAAAATGACGTGTAACTATAAGCAGGATTTTATTGGGTTAGATTCCCATCCATATTTTTCTTGGAACTATGAAGGAGATTTGAAAGGATTTCAGCAAGGCTCTTATCAGATTATTGTCTCTGACAGCAATCTTGATATTGTTTTTGACAGCGGCGATGTCTTTTCTGAAGAATTCATCAACATCAAATACACTGGTAAGACTCTTCACCCCAGAACCAGATATTACTGGAAAGTACTGGTCAAGGAAAAAAACGGGAATTTCATTGAAAGCGATGTGACTTTTTTTGAAACAGGAAAACTGACTGAAAAGTGGGAAGCCAAGTGGATAACCGCCGGAAATGTTAAAAGACCAGACCAATATACTCATTCACCTTATTTGAGAAAAACCTTCTCTCTTGATGAGCAAGTTAAAGAAGCTCGCTTATATATCACCGGACTCGGTTATTTTGAAGCTTATGTTAATGGTGTAAAAACTGATGATACCTTGTTGTCTCCCGCTTTTACCAATTATGATAAAACAATTCTTTATTCTACCTGTGATGTTACTGATTCATTGATAAAAGGAACAAATGTCATTGCTGCTATTTTGGGGAATGGGTGGTATAACTGTTTTACAGCAGATGCATGGAACATCAGAGAAGCTTCCTGGCGCCATTTACCTAAAATGATTGCAGAATTGCATATTGTCACGGAATCAGGAAAGAAAATTATGATTCCTACCGATATCACCTGGAAATCAATAGACAGCCCTGTTACTTTCAACAGTATCCGAAACGGTGAATACTATAATGCTAATCTGGAAATCGAAAACTGGAACACTGCTTCTTGTGATGACAGCAGCTGGGACAGTGTTAAAACCATCAGAAGACCTGGTGGACTTCTGACCTCCTCAGAAATTGAACCAATAAGAGTGACAAAAACCTTAAGTCCGGTAAAATTCTGGAAAACACCTGAGAATTCATGGGTTTTTGACTTGGGTCAGAATATTGCAGGTTTTGTGAAATTATATGCCTGTGGACAGAAAAATGACGAAATTACAATTGTGTACAATGAAAAGTTAATGGATGACGGAATCAGTCTTAACAGAAAATGGAATTCAGGCTTTACAAGATCAGGAGAGTTCCAGACTGATAAATATACAAAGCGAAGTGATGATGTTGAAATATGGAGTCCTCGATTCACCTATCATGGTTTTCAATATATTGAGTTGATTGGATTAAGTGTTGAACCTGATATCAACACAGTTAAGGCTTGTGTCGTTCATACTGACATAAAAAGACGCGGGACATTAAAAACCTCTGATGAAACCATTAATAAGATCATTGAACTGTCGCACTGGTCAACTGTCAGTAATTTTCATGGTATGCTTACAGACAGTCCACATCGTGAAAAGAATGCATGGACAGGAGATGCCAGCGTCTCTTCTGAACAGACAATGTTTAACTATATCACTGTTCTTGAGTTTAAAAAATGGTTACATGATATCAAAGATGCTCAAAAACCAAGCGGATGCATACCTTGTGTAGTTCCTTCCACCGGCTGGGGATATAACTGGGGAAACGGGCCAGACTGGTCAAGTGCTTTGACTTTGATTCCATGGTATCTGTATACCTATTATGGAGATATAGAGATTCTCGAAGAAATGTATGAAACAATTAAGAAGCACTTTAGCTATATGGAAAGCATGGCAGAAGACAATATTATCAATTATGGGATCGGTGACTGGTGTGCTCCGTTTGACGGTCCGGCGTTAAGTGTGAATATGTCCTCTTTCAAAGCACCTACAGAATTGACGGATACCGCATATTATTATAATGCAGCTGATACTATCTCTAAAATGGCAAAAGTTCTGGGTAAGAAACAAGATGTCAGATATTATGAGCAACAGGCTAAAATAATCAGGAAAGCTTTTAGAGCAAAATTTTTCAATAGAAGAAAAATGACTGTCAAGGGAAATTGCCAAACCTCAACAGGATGCATGGTTTATCAGGGACTTGCCAAAGAGGATGAAAAAGAATCTTTGACAAATTTATTGATTAAACAGATTCATGAAAAAGACGACCATCTTGATTTTGGTATTTTAGGAAACAAATATGTCATGAATACATTAGGCAGTGAAAACCAATTTAAACATGGCATAAAAATGCTCACACAGAAAACATATCCGGGTTTCGGGAATATTATTGAGTTAGGAGCTACCACTTTATGGGAAACATGGAATGGTACCGGTTCATATAATCATCATATGTTTTCTGATGTTGTCGCTTCCTTATACAAATATGCCGGAGGGATCAGACCAGATGAAAATGAACCTGGATTCAAACATATTATCATGCAGCCTAATGTAGATTGCGGTTTGGAAAAAGTAAACTGCACCTTTTTATCAGTCAGAGGAACTATTGTTTCCAACTGGTCTAACAAAGCAGGTAAACTTACAATGGAAATTGATATTCCATACGGCTGTCATGCCACATTGACATTACCAGTAGCTTATATTAATTTATTTAAAAATCATGTCACTGTTACAGATAATGACTTTTTCAAAGTATCTCTTGATTCAGGTCATTATCAGATAAAATAATTATGAAAGTATTTATTAGAAACAATTTTGCAGTTCTGCTCGCACTTTTAGCTGCACTATTATTCGGATTAAATGCTCCTCTTTCAAAAATGCTTCTTATATCTTTTCCTCCCATGTATATGGTATCCATGCTTTACCTTGGAGCTGGATTTGGTATGCTGTTTCTATATATCTTTAAGAAGAACAAAAACAAAGAAGCCAACCTGAGTAAAAGTGATGCGAAATGGGCTGTTCTAATGATTGTGCTTGATATAGTAGCTCCTTTTTTCCTGATGCTTGGATTAAAATTAAGTTCTTCCGCATCTGCTTCTCTTTTATTCAATTTTGAAATGGTTGCTACAACTCTTGTCGCACTGATTTTCTTTAAGGAAAGCATTGGAAAGCGGTTATGGCTGGCAATAGGGTTAATTACTTTTGCCAGTTTACTTTTAACTTTTGATTTTTCAGAAAATCTTCTGATCAGCTTTTCTCTCGGTTCTCTCTTTGTATTGATTGCATGTGTGACCTGGGGTTTCGAAAACAACTTCACCAGGAACATGTCACACAAGGATCCATCGCAAATTGTCATTTTAAAAGGCTTTGGCTCAGGGACAGGTGCTCTTATTGTCTTTTTTCTCACTGAATATAAGTCCTTTACTTTCAGCCTTTCATCAACAGTCTATGCACTTGTTTTAGGGTTTGTCTCCTATGGACTCAGTATTTTCTTTTATGTCAAAGCTCAACGATTTTTAGGTGCTTCAAGAACCAGTGCCTTTTATGCGGCAGCTCCTTTTTTAGGTGTTATATTTTCTTTTATTCTCTTTAGAGAAACACTTTCAATTGCTTTTTCTGTTTCGTTTTTCATTATGCTGGCAGGCGCATATCTGGCAGCAAGCGAAAAGCATGAACATCTACATCATCATGAACTGATGACCCATACTCACAAGCATTCCCATGATGATTTACATCATTTACATAGTCAGGAGAATCTGACTCATTCACACACGCATACGCATCAGGAAATGGATCATACTCATGTACATAAACCTGATATTCATCATCGTCACAAATAATTTAAAAAGAGAGACTGTTTTTCTGTTCACTGGTTGCTGTATATTCTTTACCATCATATAAATCAAAATATACTAAAATGTTGTCTTTGTAGTAAAAAACTTTGAATTGATTGATAAGAAAACTCCTGACATTGACTGAAGATATATCTTTTTTATTTCCAGTGTTAATATCAACTTCCTGAATTTTACTGCTTCCATCGTTATTTGTCAGAATATATACTTTGTCGTTATATACTTGAAAGCGTTTCGCTTTTTGATTTATTAATGTCTTACTGCTTTTAGAAGACAGTTGATATTCCGCAACTTTGCTGTCTGTAGAATAAAAGATTTTTCCGTCAACAAGTATATAATCATTGCACTTTTCGTTAATAAGCAATGTTTCCTGCCGTTTTGATAAATTATATGAATAGATATTCCCATTAGACAGTTTTTTAAAATAAATAGTGCCGTTATTATCAAAATACATGGATTCACATCCGTAAATAATAAGAACATTCTTAACAACAATTCCACTGATGCTTCTTAGAAAAACATTATTATCATATGGATTAATTGAAAAATAATAGCTGTTGTATGAGTACTCTCTTGGTACAAAAAGTGTTGTCAAATCATAGCCATAGGTTAATGAAACCTGGCCCATAGAAACTTCAAAAGTAATTTCCTGTCCCTTTTCAAGCTCAGTTCCCGGGTTTACATTTTGTGAAACCACAATGTCTTTAGCAACAGTTTTATTGAGAACATATGATGTTTTGATGGTTATTCCATCTATTTTAACCTCTTTAATATTTTTCCCGGTATAGTCTTCTATTATGATTTTCTTTATTTCAGCAGATGTAGTTGGACTGGGTGTTGAGGTAGGGCTTACAGTCATAGTAGGAGTTGCGGTTTGAATCGAGGTTGCAGAAGGAGTATCTGATGGCATTGGAGAAGAAGACGGAACCTGACTTGGCACTACTGAAGGGATGACAGAAACAACTGGGCTTATTTCCGGCGAGGCAGATGTGTGTTCACTTGGTACAGGTGTTGTAGAAGGATTTATGGATTCTGTCATGGTTGGCTCTTGTGATGGCGTTTCTT